>CAYTAM010000001.1:0-2131 GCA_964435685.1 uncultured Methylophaga sp.
GTTTTGCTATTCGTGAAGGCGGTCGTACTGTTGGTGCGGGCGTTGTTAGTAAAATTACTGAGTAATTAAAAATGGCAACAAACCAAACTATTAGAATCAGATTGAAATCATTCGATCACCGTTTGATTGACCAATCTGCTAAAGAAATCGTTGAAACAGCGAAGCGTACTGGTGCTCGGATCAATGGACCTATTCCATTGCCGACTAAAAAGGAACGTTTTACTATCTTGATTTCTCCGCATGTCAATAAAGATGCGCGTGATCAGTACGAAATTCGTACTCACAAACGTCTTTTAGATATTGTTGAACCTACTGATAAAACAGTAGACGCATTAATGAAACTGGATCTCGCCGCTGGCGTAGATGTCCAGATCAAGCTGAACTAAAGGGGCTAGCTCAATGACTATTGGACTTGTCGGTCGCAAAGTGGGTATGACACGTGTCTTCACAGAAGACGGTGTATCTACACCAGTAACGGTAATTGAAATTGAACCAAATCGTGTTAGCCAGTTAAAAACTGTTGATATTGATGGTTATAACGCAGTGCAAGTGACCGTTGGGTCAAAAAAAGCATCACGCGTTACTAAACCTCAGGCCGGTCACTTTGCTAAAGCAGAAGCTGCAGCAGGCAATAAAGTGCATGAATTCAGAGTTGATCAAACTGACTTAGAAGTAGGCAGTGAAATTAAAGTAACCATCTTTGAAGATGGCCAAGCCATTGATGTTACTGGTATTACAAAAGGTAAAGGCTTTGCCGGTGTAATGAAGCGCTACGGTTTCCGTGGTGGTGATGCAACGCATGGTAACTCTATCTCACATAGATCAGGTGGTTCTATTGGTATGTGTCAAACACCAGGTCGTGTTTTTAAAGAAAAGAAAATGGCTGGTCACATGGGTGACGGTCAACGCACTTTACAGAATCTATCTGTAGTACGCATTGATGAAGAGCGTAATTTACTTCTTGTTAAAGGCTCAGTGCCTGGCGCAAAAGGTGGTAGCGTTATTATCCGTCCAGCAGTTAAAGCTTAGATTCTTAGGGGAATATTGTGGATCTTCAATTACAATCATTCGATGGCAACAAAGCCGGAACAATAACTGTTTCCGATGCCGTTTTCGATCGTGAATATAATGAATCTATGGTTCATCAAGTTGTGACAGCCTATTTGGCTGGTGCGCGCAGTGGTACACATGCACAAAAAACACGCTCTGAAGCACGTGGTGGTGGTCGCAAACCATTCGCACAAAAAGGTACTGGTCGTGCTCGTGCAGGAACAATCAGAAGCCCATTGTGGCGCAGTGGTGGTATTACATTTGCTGCTAAACCACGTGACTATAGCCAAAAGGTTAACCGTAAAGTTTATCGCAGTGCATTGTGTGTGATTTTATCTGAATTGCGTCGTAAAGATGCCTTGGTTATTGTAGATAAAGTTGACTTAGCCACACCAAAAACAAAAGACTTACTAGCTAAAACTAAAGCGTTAGGTCTTACTAATGTACTTATCGTCTCTGAAAGTGCGACGGGTAATTTAGACTTAGCATCACGTAACTTATATGACATTGCGGCAACGGATGTTGCTCACGTCAATCCGGTTGCATTGTTACGCTTTGATAAAGTTGTGATTAGTGAAGACTCTGTTCGTAAATTAGAGGAATCATTAGGATGAACTTAGAACGCATAACAAAAATAATTTTAGGGCCTGTTGTTGCAGAAAAAGCATCACGACTCGCAGAAAGCAATAATCAGGTTGTGCTTAAAGTGTTACCGGATGCCAATAAGGCTGAAATCAAACAAGCAGTAGAAACAATGTTTGATGTCAAAGTTGAATCAGTAACGACGATGAATGTTAAAGGCAAAGCTAAACGTACCGGCCGTATTATGGGCAAGCGTAGCGATTGGAAAAAAGCCTATGTCACGTTAGTTGAAGGTTCAGACCTCAACTTTCTTGGCGAATAATAAATAGAATACGGGTGAGGAACCAGCAATGGCGCTAATAAAAGCTAAACCTACATCAGCAGGACGACGATTTGTTGTTTCAGTTAAAACAGCAGATCTTCATAAAGGTGCACCATATGCTCCTTTAGTAGAAAAGAAATCTAAGACTGGTGGACGAAATAATGCAGGTCGCATCAC
>CAYTAM010000001.1:2231-6878 GCA_964435685.1 uncultured Methylophaga sp.
GTTCGTGGTGTTGTTATGAACCCGGTTGATCATCCACATGGTGGTGGTGAAGGTCGTACATCAGGTGGTCGTCATCCAGTGTCACCTTGGGGTATGCCGACTAAAGGCTACAAGACTCGTAAAAACAAACGTACAGATAATATGATTGTACGTCGTCGTAATAAGAAATAGGTAGGAATAGACATGCCGCGTTCGATTAAAAAAGGTCCTTTCATAGACCAGCACCTTGAAAACAAGGTTTTAGAAGCGATTGAAACAGATAATAAACGTCCGATCAAAACATGGTCACGACGTTCAATGATTTCACCAGATATGATTGGGTTAACAATAGCTGTTCATAATGGCAGACAGCATATGCCCGTGTTTATAACAGAAGATATGGTCGGACATAAGTTGGGTGAGTTTGCACCAACACGGACATTCCGTGGTCATATCGCCGATAAGAAAGTTAGGTAAGGTTTAAATTATGGCTACTACAGCAAAATACAGCTATGCAAGGATCTCTGCGCAAAAAGTACGATTAGTTGCAGATCAAATCAGAGGCTTGCCCGTTGAAAAAGCAATCAACTTATTAACGTACAGCCCTAAAAAGGCTGCAGGTTTAATGAAAGGTGTTTTAAATTCAGCAATAGCAAATGCAGAGCACAACGATGGTGCTGATATCGATGAGTTATTCGTATCAGTAGTTATGGTTGACGATGCGTCTACTATGAAACGTATGTCACCACGTGCCAAAGGACGTGGTAACAGAATCCTTAAACGTACCAGCCACATTACTGTGGTTGTTGACGAAAAGTAAGAGAGAATACTTATGGGACAAAAGGTTCACCCAACGGGCTTTAGACTTGGTATAATTAAAGATTGGAATTCAATCTGGTATGCTAATTCTGCAGATTATCCAGGTATGTTAAATACGGACATCAAAGTTCGTGCATATCTTAAAGAGAAGCTTTCGCATGCATCGGTTAGTCAAATTCAAATTGACCGCCCTGCTAAGAATGCCAAAATCACAATCCATACGGCTCGCCCTGGCATTGTAATTGGTAAAAAAGGCGAAGACATCGATAAATTGCGTAAAGCAGTGTCAGCAATGATGGGCATTCCCGTTACTGTTGGCGTAGAAGAAATTCGCAAACCAGAATTAGATGCAACACTCGTTGCAGAAAGTGTAGCGCAGCAGTTAGAGCGCCGCATTATGTTCCGTCGTGCCATGAAACGTGCAGTTACCAACACTATGCGTTTGGGTGCCGAAGGCATTCGAATCAATGTCGGTGGTCGATTGAACGGTGCAGAAATCGCACGTACCGAATGGTATCGTGAAGGTCGTGTGCCGTTACACACATTGCGTGCTGATATTGATTATGGCACAGCAGAAGCAAACACAACCTACGGCATTATCGGTGTTAAGGTTTGGATTTTTAAAGGCGAAATCTTTGACGCGAACAGCGCACCGATTTTACCTACAGTTAAAAAATAAGGTTATAACCAATGTTACAGCCAAAGAGAACGAAATTTAGAAAGCAGATGAAACTGCGCAATCGCGGCTTGGCTCAAAGAGGAGCAAAAGTGAGCTTCGGTGAGTTTGGGTTGAAGTCGCTAGATCGTGGTCGTATTACTGCTCGTCAAATTGAAGCAGCACGTCGTGCAATGACACGTTACGTTAAACGTGGTGGTAAAATCTGGATCCGTGTGTTCCCAGACAAGCCCATTACGAGTAAACCGTTAGAAGTGCGACAAGGTAAAGGTAAGGGTAATGTGGAATATTGGGTTGCGAATGTACAGCCTGGTCGCATGCTCTATGAAATGGAAGGTGTAAGTGAAGAGGATGCGCGTGAAGCGTTCCGTCTTGGCGCTGCAAAACTTCCTGTTAAAACAACTTTTGTGAAGCGGGCGATACTGTAATGAAAGCGAGTGAGATCAGAGAAAAATCTGCTGAAGATATGGCGAAAGAGCTTGAGGCTCTTCATAAAGAACAGTTTAATTTGCGTATGCAAAATGCGACAGGTCAACTAGCACGTCCAAGTGAAATCAGACGTGTTCGTAAAGATATTGCTCGCATCAAAACTGTACTGAACGAACAGAAATAGGGCGCGAAGATGAGTGAACAGGAAAACAGTGTACGTTTAGTAACGGGTCGCGTTGTAAGCGATAAGATGGATAAATCAATCACTATTATGGTTGAACGTAAGGTTGCCCATCCTATCTATAAAAAATATATGAAACGTTCGACTAAGCTGCACGTTCATGATGAAGATAATGTGTGTAATGTAGGTGATATGGTCACCGTTACGTCAACACGCCCGATCTCAAAAACGAAATGTTGGAAGCTTGTCGAAATTGTCGACAAAGCGAAGTAATTAACCGTTATATTGGAGTTTAGACCATGATTCAAATGCAAAGCAGTCTAGATGCCGCAGATAATAGCGGTGCACGACGCATAGAATGTATTAAAGTATTGGGCGGTTCACACCGCCGTTATGCTGGCATTGGTGATGTTATTAAAGTCACTATTAAAGAAGCTGTGCCTCGCGGTAAGGTTAAAAAAGGTGAGGTGCACAATGCTGTAATCGTTAGAACGCGTAAAGGTGTACGTCGTGCTGATGGCAGTGTGATTCGTTTTGATACCAATGCGGCTGTTTTATTGAACGCAGCATTGCAACCTATCGGTACGCGGATCTTTGGCCCAGTGACACGTGAACTTCGCGGTGACAAGTTTATGAAGATTATTTCATTAGCGCCTGAAGTGCTATAAGTTTAGGAGTGCTGAAATGGAAAGATTAATTAAAGGCGATCAAGTTGTGGTATTGACTGGTAAAGATCGTGGAAAACAAGGTGAAATCCTTAATCGTGGTGTCGATGGTAAGTTTTTGGTACAAGGCATTAACCTTGTAAAAAAACATACTAAACCGAACCCAGCGAAGGGAGTTGTGGGGGGTATTGTTGACAAAGAAATGCCTATTCAAGGTTCTAACTTAGCGTTGCTGAATCCAGCAACAGGTAAGGGTGAAAAAATAGGGATCAAGGTTTTAGATGATGGCCGTAAAGTTCGCGTGTTTAAATCAAACGGCGAAGTTGTTGGCGCTTAATGCTAAATAGATAGGTATAGACAGTGAGTAGATTAAAAGATTTTTATGGTGATACTGTAGTTAAACAGTTAACGCAGCAGTTTGGCTATAAGTCAGTTATGGAAGTTCCAAGGATCACTAAGATCACCTTGAATATGGGTGTGGGTGAAGCTTTGACTGATAAGAAGGTTTTAGAAAGCGCAGTGGCTGATATGGAAAAAATTTCCGGTCAGAAAGTTGTGATTACTAAAGCCAAAAAATCCATAGCAGGGTTTAAATTGCGTGAAGGCTGGCCAGTAGGTTGTAAAGTGACACTACGCAGTGAGCGTATGTATGACTTTTTTGACCGTTTAGTGACCATTGCGATCCCACGAATTCGCGATTTCCGAGGAATGAATCCAAAATCATTCGACGGCCAAGGCAATTACAGTATGGGTGTTAAAGAACAAATTATCTTCCCAGAAATTGAATACGATAAAATTGATAAGTTACGCGGTATGGATATCACGATTGCGACAACAGCTAAAACAGCTGAAGAGTCTCGTGCATTACTAGCGGCTTTCAAATTTCCTTTTAGAAAACTATAGGTTGGATGGAATATGGCTAAACGAAGCATGATTAATCGCGAGATTAAAAGAGCTAAAATGGTAAAGAAATATGCTGTAAAGCGTGCGCAACTTAAAAAGCAAATAGTTGATATGTCATTGAGTTATGATGAACGTCAAGTTGCTGCAAAAAAATTCCATGCTTTACCTCGCAACTCAAGTGCTGTTCGCATGAGAAATCGTTGTGAAATCACAGGTCGTCCACACGGCTATTACCGTAAGTTTGGTTTGTCTAGAAACAAACTACGTGAACATGCGATGAAAGGTGATATCCCTGGTTTGGTAATGGCTAGTTGGTAATTACCAGCCTATATATTTTAAGTGGAGCTAAGATAAAATGAGTATGACTGATCCAGTTGCAGATATGCTAACGCGCATTCGTAACGCACAACAAGCAAACAAGACTGAAGTTAACATGCCAGCATCAAAATTGAAGCAAAATATTGCAACAGTTTTAAAAGATGAAGGTTATATTTTAGGGTTTGATTCTGCAGAAGTAGCAGGCAAACCAGTATTGTCTATTGTATTAAAATATTTTGAAGGTAAAGCTGTTATTTCATCTATAGACCGTGTCAGTCGACCTGGTTTGCGTGTTTATAAAGCAGCTAATGATTTGCCAAAAGTAATTGGTGGACTAGGTATCGCTATCGTATCTACATCGAAAGGTGTAATGACAGATCGTAAAGCGAGAGAATTGGGCCAAGGCGGTGAAGTCCTTTGTTCAGTTAGTTAAGGAGAGAAAAGATGTCACGTATAGCAAACGCCCCCGTAGCAATACCTGCTGGCGTAGAAATCTCTCTGAATGGTTCAGAAGTTTCTATTAAAGGTGCCAAGGGCACATTGAGCCGAGTGGTGCATGCAGATGTAAATGTTGAGCAGCAAGGTAGTGCATTAACTACTGTTGCCCGCATTAAATCAAAAAAAGCAGTAGCGCAAGCGGGAACAACGCGTGCATTACTCAATAATATGGTGATCGG
>CAYTAM010000001.1:6978-23265 GCA_964435685.1 uncultured Methylophaga sp.
AAGCAGTAGCGCAAGCGGGAACAACGCGTGCATTACTCAATAATATGGTGATCGGCGTATCACAAGGTTTTGAGAAAAAACTGACACTAGTAGGTGTAGGTTACAGAGCGAAAGCACAAGGTAATAAGTTAGATTTGACTCTTGGTTTTTCTCATCCTGTTCAATATGACGTGCCAGAAGGCATTAAAATTGAAACGCCAAGCCAAACCGAAATTGTTATATCAGGTGTTGATAAACAAGTAGTAGGTCAAGTTGCAGCAGACATTCGTGCATATCGTCCGCCAGAGCCTTATAAAGGTAAAGGTGTTCGTTATAGCGATGAACATGTTGCTCGTAAAGACGCTAAGAAAAAATAAGTAGGCCGACATGAATAAGAAAAATTCACGATTACGCAGAGCTGCAAGAACACGAGCTAAATTAAAAGAGCTTCGTGTGTATAGATTAACAGTTCATAAAACACCGCAGCATATCTATGCGCAAGTACTTGCGCATGATAGCTCTAAAGTGATTGCTAGCGCATCAACTTTAGATGTGGATGTTAAAAAAGCATTGTCAGCAACAGGTAATATTTCAGCAGCTGAAGCAGTAGGTAAGGCAATTGCTTTACGTAGTGTGAAAGAAGGTGTTGAAACCGTTTCTTTTGACCGTTCTGGTTTTGCATTTCATGGTCGAGTTAAAGCGTTGGCTGATGCTGCACGTGAAAACGGCTTGCAGTTCTAATTTAAAGGTATTATCACATGGCACAAAATGATCAACGACAACAAGCACCATCTGATGGCTTGATTGAAAAATTAGTCGGCATCCGTCGCGTTGCTAAAGTAGTAAAAGGCGGTCGCGTATTTGGTTTCTCGGCATTGACAGTAGTGGGCGACGGTGAAGGTCGCGTTGGTTTTGGTCAAGGAAAAGCACGTGAAGTGCCTATTGCGATTCAAAAAGCAATGGACGAAGCTAGAAAAAACATGCAAACAGTTGTTTTGGATGGCCACACCTTACAGCATCCATTAACTGCACGTTATGGTGCGGCTAAAGTATTTATGCAGCCTGCATCTGAAGGTACCGGCGTTATTGCCGGTGGTGCGATGCGTGCCGTATTTGATGTGGTAGGTGTTCATAATGTTCTTGCTAAAACTATCGGTTCAACCAATCCTCTAAATGTAGTTCGCGCTACCATTAAAGGTCTTACTGATATGCATAACCCAGAAGCAATTGCTGCCAAGCGTGGCAAAACAGTTGCTGAGATCATGGAATAAATAAAATGGCACAAGCTAAATTAAAAGTAACCCTAGTTAAAAGCACCATTGGTCGCTTAGCTAAACACAAAGCATGTGTTGCAGGCTTAGGTCTTAGAAAGACTGGTAGTAGCGCAGTTGTTATTGATACGCCTGAAAATAGAGGCATGATTAATCATGTTTCATATTTGCTAAAGGTTGAGGAAGCATAAAGATGGATTTAAATACTATCGCGCCTGCTGAAGGTTCAAAGAAAGTAGCTAAACGTGTTGGCCGAGGTATCGGCTCAGGTTATGGTAAAACATGTGGTCGAGGCCATAAAGGTCAAAAGTCACGCTCTGGTGGTTTTAGTAAGCGTGGCTTTGAAGGTGGACAACAACCTTTACAACGTCGTTTACCAAAAGTGGGTTTCAGATCACGTAAAGCAGCAACCGTTGCAGAGATACGCTTAGATACCCTTGCAAATATTGACGGCGTTGTTGATTTGTTAGCACTTAAATCTGCTGGCGTTGTGTCAGTAAGTGTATTGCGCGCAAAAGTAATTGCGTCAGGTGAAATTACCAAAAAAGTGACTGTGAAAGGTCTTGCTGTCACTGCAGGCGCTCAACAAGCAATTGAAGCGGCCGGCGGAAAAGTGGAAGATTAGACTGTGGAAAAAAATAAACAAAATGCGTTATTAGGTGGCGGAAAGTATGCAGAACTAAAAAGCCGCTTACTGTTTGTGCTGGGCGCACTACTTGTTTACAGAATGGGAACATTTATCCCGGTGCCTGGAATTGATCCTGTTGCACTAGCAAGTATGTTTGAAGCCCAAAGAGGTACAATTTTGGACATGTTTAACATGTTCTCAGGGGGGGCACTGTCTCGCTTATCTGTACTTGCACTGGGTATTATGCCGTATATTTCTGCATCGATTATTATGCAGTTATTAACAGCAGTCCACCCTAAGCTATCTCAAATGAAAAAAGAAGGCGCGGCGGGTAGACGTAAGATCACACAATATACACGTTATGGAACCTTGGTTCTAGCTACATTCCAAGCATTAGGCATTGCTCTTGCATTGGAAGGCCAGCGTGCTGGCGGTACAGGTGTAGTCATCGATCCTGGTATGTTGTTCAGAATTACGACAGTGATTACCCTAGTGACAGGAACCATGTTCCTAATGTGGCTAGGTGAACAGATCACTGAGCGCGGTATTGGCAATGGTATATCACTGATTATCTTTGCAGGTATTGTCGCCGGGTTACCTTCAGCGATTGGCGGTACGCTTGAATTAGCACGAACAGGTCAACTACATTCTTTCTTAGTTATCGTTATATTGTTTTTAGCACTTGCGGTGACTGCATTTGTGGTGTTTGTTGAACGAGCACAACGGCGGATCCCTGTACATTATGCGAAACGGCAACAGGGTCGTAAGATGATGGCAGGTCAAGTTACGCACTTGCCCCTTAAACTGAATATGGCGGGAGTTATTCCACCGATATTTGCATCGAGCATAATCTTGTTCCCGGCTACAATAGCAGGTTGGTTTGGTACTGCTGAAGGTATGGGTTGGCTACAAAATATATCAACGTTGATGTCACCTGGACAGCCAATGTATGTGATTGCCTATGCGGTCGCGATTATATTCTTTTGTTTTTTCTATACGGCATTAGTATTTAACCCAAAAGAAACGGCTGAGAACTTACAAAAATCAGGGGCGTTTATTCCAGGGATCCGCCCTGGCGAGCAAACTACCCGTTATATTGATGGTGTAATGGGAAGATTGACATTGGCAGGTTCTATTTATATTACAGCTGTATGTTTACTGCCCGAGTTTTTAATACTTTATTGGAGTGTGCCTTTTTACTTTGGTGGTACCTCTTTGTTGATTATTGTGATCGTAGTGATGGATTTTACATCACAAGTACAATCGCATCTGATGTCACAGCAATATGAAGGTTTGATGAAAAAATCAAATAAGAAAAATAAAGGTATGTCTGGCTTTTTAAACTAAAGCCATTATTTTAGTAGGAGAGGATTCGATGAAAGTTCAAGCGTCGGTTAAAAAAATTTGTCGCAATTGTAAAGTCGTAAAACGCAAAGGTGTTGTTCGTGTTATCTGTAAAGAAGCACGCCATAAACAACGCCAAGGTTAAATAGAAGATCTGACTAAATTCAATTATTTTATGCTGATTTCAGCCTAAATTATAGTGGATTTAAGCGGAACTTCTATAGACGATAATAAATTAACTATTGATGAGTAGAGGGTAACTATGTTAAAATTCTCTGTTCACTTGTGAAGGATTTAAGGTAGCTAAATGGCTCGTATTGCTGGAATAAATGTACCGGTGCAAAAGCACACGGTGATAGCTCTAACCTCGATTTATGGTATCGGACGCACTCGCGCGCAGCAAGTGTGTGCAGCGTCAGGTGTTGCAGAGGCTACAAAAATTAGAGATTTAACAGAAAAAGAAGTGGAAGCACTTCGTAGCGAAATTGCAAAACTCACTGTTGAAGGTGATTTGCGTCGTGAAGTTACTATGGATATTAAACGCTTAAGAGACTTAGGTTGTTACCGTGGTGTTCGTCATCGTAGAGGTCTTCCGCTACGTGGGCAAAGAACAAAAACAAATGCAAGGACACGTAAGGGTCCTCGTAGAATGATTAAATAAAGAGGCTTATCGATGGCAAATTCGACAGCACGTCAACGTAAGCGTGTAAAAAAGAATGTGGTAGAGGGTGTTGCTCATGTACATGCAACATTCAATAACACCATAATTACAATTACAGATCGTCAAGGTAATACACTGGCTTGGGCAACAGCAGGAGGCAGTGGTTTCCGGGGTTCACGGAAAAGCACGCCGTTTGCGGCACAGGTTGCAGCTGAAAAAGCAGGCGAAATTGCGCAAGGATTTGGAATGAAAAATCTTGATGTAGAAATCAAGGGTCCAGGTCCAGGTCGTGAATCAGCGGTTCGCGCATTAAATAACTTGGGTTTTAAAATTAATAACATTACAGACGTTACACCAATTCCGCACAATGGTTGTCGTCCGCCTAAACGTCGCAGAGTGTAACGAGGAGTTCTATAATGGCAAAATATCGTGGCCCAGTTTGTAAATTAAGCCGTAGAGAAGGCACTGATCTGTATTTAAAGAGCAGAGGCAACCCTTTAGAAAATAAATGTAAACTTGATCAAAAACCTGGTCAGCATGGTGCACGTCGTGGACGTGAATCAGAGTATGCGGTTCAATTGCGTGCTAAGCAACGTATTCGTCGTATTTATGGCGTATTAGAAAAGCAATTTAGAAATTATTATACCTTGGCTGCGAAAAGAAAGGGTGCAACAGGTTCAAATTTATTATTCTTGTTAGAGCAAAGACTTGATAATGTTGTATACCGTATGGGCTTTGGCTCAACACGTGCGGAATCAAGACAGCTTGTTTCGCACAAGTCAATTTTGGTGAATGGCAGTGTAACTAATATTGCATCCTATCTGGTTCAAGCAGGTGATAAAGTTGAAGTGCGTGAAAAATCTAAAAAACAACAGCGCATTGTTAACGCAATGTCGGTTGCGGAACAATTAGGTTTACCAGAGTGGCTTGAAGTTAATGCTGGTCTTCTTTCAGGGGTGTTTAAACGTGTTCCTGAGCGTGATGAATTAGCATCAGATATTGACGAAAACCTAGTAGTTGAACTGTACTCTAAATAGTTTTAACGTTTAGTTAAACAAGCTATTTAAGACTTAATAAAGGAAATTACATGACGACTTATATGAGTCATTTTCTTAAACCACGCATGGTTGATATACAAAAGATTAGTGCTACACGTACCCGTCTGGTATTAGAGCCTTTAGAACGCGGTTTCGGACACACATTGGGTAGTGCGCTGCGTCGTATTTTATTATCTTCCATGGAAGGTGCGGCCGTTGTTGAAGCACAAATTGATGGTGTTGTTCACGAATACTCAGCTATTGATGGTGTTCAAGAAGATGTGATCGACATCCTTCTAAATATGAAAGGCTTGGCATTTAAATTATTTGAACTTGATGAAGTGGTATTGACGCTAAACAAAGAAGGCGTGGGCCCTGTAACTGCGGGTGATATTGAACTGCCGCATAATGTTGAAGTGGTTAACCCTGAACATGTTATTGCAAATCTTACAGGCGGTAGCTTAGCTATTACCTTTAAAGTAGAAAAAGGCCGCGGTTATTCGCCTTCTAATACACGTAACGTAGAAGAAGAGCGGACTATTGGTCAACTTTACTTGGATGCATCTTTTAGCCCTGTCGATATGGTGACATACAATGTTGAAAGTGCGCGGGTAGAAAATCGTACAGATTTGGATAGATTGATCCTCGATGTAGATACGGATGGTACTTTAGATGCGGAAGATGCTATTAAATTTGCATCAACGATCCTAAGCGATCAATTATCAGCATTTGTAGATTTCACCGTATTAGTTCCTGTCGTTGAAGAGCCGGTTCAAGTAACGGTCGATCCCGCATTATTACAAGCAATTGATGAGCTTGACTTAACAGTAAGATCGGCAAACTGCTTAAAAGCAGAAAATGTTTATTATGTGGGTGATTTGATTCAGCGTAGCGAAATGGAGCTATTAAAAACACCGAACTTAGGCAGAAAATCATTAACAGAAATTAAAGATGTGTTGGCATCAAAAGGCTTATCATTAGGCATGCACCTTGATAATTGGCCGCCAACATCAATAGAACCAAAAATAAGGTAACTACTCAAGCTCACCACTAAAATCACCCATTTCTGCGTTCGAAAATGATCACTCACCCATGTGAGTTCACATTTTCTGCCTTAAACGGGTAACTTATTGGTAATTTGAGCAGTTACGGTACAATGTTTACTGCTCGTTGAGTAGTCACAAAATAATAAGGTATTAATCATGCGTCATCGTAATTCAGGTCGTAAATTAAATCGTAACGGCAGCCACAGAAAAGCTATGTTTAAAAATATGGCTGCTTCTCTAATGGAACATGAAATTATTCGTACAACATTGCCAAAAGCAAAAGAATTGCGCGGTGTAATTGAGCCATTGATTACTTTAGGAAAAGTAGATTCTGTTGCCAACCGTAGACTGGCTTTTTCTCGTCTAGGTGATAGAGAAATCGTAGCAAAATTATTCTCTGATTTGGGTCAGCGTTCTGCATCACGCCCTGGTGGCTACGTGCGCATTCTTAAATGTGGTTTACGTGCTGGTGATAAAGCGCCTATGGCGATTGTTGAACTTGTTGATCGTAAGCAAGAGCAACAAGAAGTTGTGGAAGAAGTATAAGTATTGGAACCAGCTTCTAAAGAAAAATAACCGGCAAAAGCCGGTTTTTTTATGCCTGTTATTTTAGGAGATAACTACCGAATACAAGGGTTTGGCAATATTATAAAAATCTGCAACTTGAATGATGGTCACGGCTATATTTAATTGGGTTTATCGTTGAGATCAGGCGATGAGATATACTCTAATGCTCTTAGAATATTTTGGCGAGTGATAGTGCCTACAAGCCGGTTATCCATTACTACAGGGAAGCGTTTGTACGATCCTTTTAAAAAAAGTTCAGCTACTTCAAGAATGGGTGTTTCAACATCAATAGTTTCAACATTATGAGTCATGAATTCTGCAACCCGACCTGCTGCACCAGCTTGTTGATAGCCAGCATTGAGTGCAACTTTCATGCAGTCTTTTTCGGATAGAAAGCCAACCATATTGCCTTGTTGATCGATAACAGGTGCGCCAGAGATCCGTGACTCTAACATTTTATGAATTGCACGCAAAATATCCATATCAGGGGTGAAAGTACATTTGTTTGCTACCATGTAATCTTTGACTTTGAGTGATGCAATCATAAAGAACTCTCCTGTTTAAGTTTGTCAGCTTTTCTTTGGGCGCATTGCTCTTTTTGTTGCGTGGAACATACGCCGCCACAACTTCCTGACAAACCGACTTGGTTGAGCCCACCGCAACTGCCCTTAATTGCTGGCCGCCCCAAGATCACCCCAATTGCCATGCCGATCATTGCAATAGTGATAATAATAAATGTTGCTATAAAGATCGCCATTAACCGAAATCATCCAAGAAGATACTATCGCGCTCTACACCCATATCTTCGAGCATATTAATCACCGCTGAATTCATCATCGGTGGACCACAGAGATAGTACTCACAGTCTTCAGGTGCAGGATGCTCCTGTAGTAAGTTATCACTTAGCACATTGTGAATGAATCCTGTATAGCCCGTCCAATTATCTACTTCCATTGGATCTGATAGTGCGACATGCCACTCAAAATTATTATTCTCAGCTTGCAATGTGTCAAAATCTTCTACATAGAACATTTCCCGCTTACTTCTAGCACCATACCAGAAAGAGATTTTGCGCTTGCTTTTTAAGCGACGTAATTGATCGAATATATGTGACCGCATAGGTGCCATACCCGCACCACCACCAATAAACACCATTTCTTTGTCAGTATCTTTAGCGAAGAACTCACCAAATGGACCAGAAATTGTAACTTTATCACCGGGTTTTAGATTGAATAAATAAGATGACATAATACCTGGTGGAATATCATCATCTGCCCCTGGAGGAGGTGATGCGATCCGTATATTGAGCATGATAATGCCCTGTTCCTCTGGGTAATTTGCCATGGAATAAGCACGAACAACATCATCTTTCACTGTTGATGTATAGCGCCACATATTGAAGCGATTCCAATCCTCACGGTATTCATCACCGATATCAAAGTCTTTATAGCTACTAATATGGGAACCGCATTCAGTTTGAATAAAGCCTCCTGCTTTAAAATCAACAGTTTCACCTTCAGGCAATTCTAAAATAAGTTCTTTGATAAAGGTAGCAACATTATCATTTGATCGAACTGTGCATTGCCATTTTTTCACCCCAAACACTTCTTCATCGACTTGGATCTTCATATTTTGCTTGACGGATACTTGGCATGATAAGCGCTCACCCTCGGCGGCTTCGCGTTTGGTAATGTGTGCTTCTTCGGTGGCTAAAATTGAACCGCCACCTTCAAATACTTTTACTTTACATTGGCCACAGGTGCCACCGCCACCACAAGCAGATGAAATAAATAAGTTAGCATCAGCAAGTGCGCCTAATAATTTACCACCCGCAGGGGTATGAATTGTTTTTTCATCATTAATGCTAATGCTGACATCACCAGTGGAAACTAGTTTTGAGCGGGCTTTTAAAATGATAAAGACCAAGCTCATAATTATCATGGTGAATAGGACAATTCCGAGTATTATTTCCATTACAATTGAATCCCCGAAAATGCCATAAACCCAAGCGCCATTAGACCGGTGATAATAAAGGTGATGCCGAGCCCTTGTAAGCCATCAGGTACATCAGAATACTTCAATTTTTCTCGAATGCCTGCAATAGCTGTAATTGCCAATGCCCAGCCTAGCCCACTACCCATTCCGTAAACGGCGCTTTCGGCTAGATTATAGTCACGTTCTACCATGAACAAGGTTCCACCTAAAATGGCACAATTAACGGTGATCAGGGGCAAGAAAATGCCGAGGGCATTATAGAGAACAGGGGTGTATTTATCCATTGCCATTTCGAGAATTTGTACCATAGCGGCAACAACGCCGATGTAACTGATAAGCCCCAAGAAACTTAAATCAACATCAGGTAAGCCCGCCCACGCTAATGCGCCATCTTTTAATAAGAATTGGTAGATTATATTATTGGCAGGCACGGTAATCATTTGTACTAAAATAACGGCGATACCCAGCCCTAATGCAGTTTCAATTTTCTTTGAAACAGCAAGGAAGGTACACATTCCTAAAAAGAATGACAGTGCCAGGTTTTCTATAAATATAGAGCGAATAAAGAGGCTGAGATAATGCTCCATTTACATTGCCTCCGTACGGTGAACCTGGTGTATTTGATAGTCTGGTTTTTCAACTTGTTCTTTTTTCCAGGTGCGGACAGCCCAAATCAGTAAGCCAATAACAAAGAAGGCACTTGGCGGCAGTAGCATTAAACCATTAGGTATATACCAGCCACCTTCGTTGGCAACGGGGATAATTTGATGACCAAATAATTTACCAGTGCCTAATAATTCACGGAAAAACGCGACAATAAGCAAAATTAAGCTGTAGCCTAGGCCATTGCCAATACCATCAAAGAAACTCAACATGGGCGGGTTTTTCATAGCAAATGCTTCAGCGCGACCTAATACGATACAATTAGTAATGATTAAACCAACAAAAACAGATAACTGTTTGCTGGCCTCATAGGCATAGGCTTTAAGTATTTGATCTACGATGATGACTAACGACGCAATAATCGTCATTTGCACAATAATACGAATACTTGATGGGATATGATTTCTAATTGAGCTAATAAATAAACCCGAAAAAGCGATAACGGTGGTGAGTGCGATACTCATAATTACAGCGGCCATCATATTGGTTGTTACTGCTAATGCAGAGCACACACCTAATACTTGCAATGTGATCGGGTTAGTATCAATCAGCGGGTCAATTACACTTGATTTAATTTTACTTGCCATTTGTTATTTCTCCGCTGCCGTACGCATGTTTTTTAAATAAGGACCAAAACCATGATCACCTAACCAGTATTTCACTAGGTTTGATACACCAACAGCGGTTATCGTTGCGCCTGATAAACCATCAACCTTATGTTCAGCATCGGTCATTTTATAATCAACATGACCACGGATAACTTCTATTTTTAAATTACCCTCTTGGTCAAAGACTTTTTTGCCCTGCCATTTCTGACGCCATTTTGGATTATCTATTTCACCCCCTAAACCGGGCGTTTCTGCATGGGCATAGAATTGCAAGCCTTTAATGGTATTAAAGTCACCTTCAAGCGCGATAAAGCCGTACATCGTTGACCACAGACCATAGCCATGAATAGGCAATATGACTTGTTGTACGATGTCATCTTCTTTTAATAGATAAATAGTCGCCCATTTAGCACGGCGATTAATATTTGCAATATCTTGTTGTGAAGTCAGCTCAATGTTCTGCGCGGGATCTTTCGAGGCTTGTTGTTGGTCAAATGTAGCAGGATCTATATCAACATAATCACCGCTCTCAAGATCAACTACCTTGACTTCAAATTGTTCAAATGCAGCTTCAATCTCTCCATTTTCTGGTAGTAGCCCGGTGATGGTTAAGATGTTTTTCTTAATATCCAACTCTTTATTAGCAATTTGTTTTGATTTTAATGCGACTGCTGCTGTTGAAACTAAAATTGAACACACTAAACACAGTAAAAATGCCACGAGAATAGTTTTTTTAGGATCGTCGTTAGGTAGGTCTAAAATACGACCAAAAAATCCCCGTTTTTTATTGTTTTCAGTCATTTTAACTTCGCCTTAATCGACGTTTAACATTAGCTTGCACCACGAAATAATCTATTAGTGGAGCAAAAATATTAGCAAATAGGATGGCTAACATAATGCCTTCTGGGAAAGCCGGGTTTACTACGCGGATCAATACGGTCATAAACCCAATCAACCCACCATAAACCCAACGGCCGGTATTGGTCATAGCGGCAGAAACAGGATCGGTAGCCATAAAGATCATGCCGAAAGCAAAGCCCCCCAGCGTTAAGTGCCAATACCAGGGCATGGCAAACATTGGGTTGGTGTCGCTACCGATAAAATTAAATAATAGACTGGTCGCAACCATCCCCAAAAACACACCAAATATAATGCGGTAGGAGGCAACACGAGTATAGAGTAAGAATGCGGCACCCAGTAAACAGGCCAAGGTGGATGTTTCACCTAATGATCCGTGCATAACACCAAGGAATGATTGTAGCCACGTGAAACCTGCGTTGGTAATGGCTTCTATACCACCCTCTGCACTTAAGGCTAGCGGTGTTGCACCTGTAAATCCATCAACTCCTGTCCACACTGCATCACCTGTTAGTTGTGCCGGATAAGCAAAATATAAGAATGCTCGACCCGTTAAGGCGGGGTTTAAGAAGTTTTTGCCAGTACCACCAAAGACTTCCTTGCCTAAAACGACACCAAAAATAATACCTAAGGCGACCTGCCATAGAGGTGTTGATGCTGGTAAAATCAAGGTGTAAAGCATTGAGGTAACTAAAAAACCTTCATTAACTTCGTGATTTCGCACGGCAGCAAATAATACTTCAAAGATGCCGCCGGCAATTAAAGTGGTGAGGTAAATAGGCAAGAAATAGAGTAAACCATGAAACATGCTTGCAGCAATGCTATTTGGGTCAAAACCGATGCCTAAATAGCTAATAATATCGCCGCGCCAGCCTTCTAATGCGGTCATGCCCATTGATGCCATCGCGCTATTTGCTTGATGGCCGGTATTCCACAGCATCATTAAAATAACAGGAAACGTAGAGATAACAACGTAAGTCATCAAACGTTTTAGATCAATACCATCACGCACATGCGGCGAACCACGCGTATTATTGGCGGGCGAATAAAGAAAGGTATCCACCATTTCGAAGAGGGCAAACCATTTATGGTATTGACCACCTTTTTCAAATTGAGGTTCTAATTTATCAAGGAAACGTCGTAAACGCGACATGCTTATCCTTCTTTTTCTATTTGAGTTAAGTTGGTTCGCAACATAGGACCATAATCAAACTTGCCGGAACAGACGAAAGAACAGAGTGAAAGATCTTCTTCATCTAACTCAAGACAACCTAAGGCTTGTGCCGCATCAGTATCTTTAACGACTAAAGCGCGCAATAGTTGAGTGGGTAAAATATCAAGCGGCATCACCATTTCAAAGTTACCAATAGGCACCATAGCTCTAGGGCTACCATTTTGTGATGTGGTTAGGTTTAACTGTGTTTTGCCTAAGGCTTTAGAAATAAAGATATTTAAGGCAGAAAACTTATTTTTCCCCACTGGTTTAATCCAACCAAAAAATTCACGTTCATTGCTTTCTTCAATAACAGAGATTTGTTGGTGGAAGCGACCGAGAAAACTTGCCCAGTTAGTTGCGGTATGACCATTCAATACCGAACCAGAAATAATACGAGATTGCACGTTCTGTACTTCATCGTGCACTAGATCTTTGGTATTTGCACCAAGACGAGTGCGAATTAAGCGAGGTTTATGTACTAAAGGACCGGCGAGCGAAATAATACGTTCCACCCATAATTTACCGGTGGTAAATAACTTGCCAATAGCAATGACATCTTGGTAATTGATTTGCCAAACTGTTTTGTTAGCGTTAACTGGATCAATAAAATGAATATGAGTACTGGCTAAACCCGCTGGATGTGGCCCAGAAAAGGTATGTGTTTCGATATCTGATTGTGTATTAATAGCTACGCCTTCAGCTTGACAGATAAAAACCTTACCATCAGTCAGGCGGCTTAAAACAGTTAAGCCATGAGCATAATCAGCTGAATAATCGTTGATCACAATACTAGGATCTACCGCTAAGGGGTTGGTATCTATTGCGGTTACAAAAATTGATCTAGGTGTTGATTCAGGAGCGGGTGATTTACTGTAAGGGCGTGTGCGAAGTGCTGTCCATAAACCCGAGTCTAGCAAGTTTTTCTTAACATCATCGCGGCTTAACTCTGAAAGTTGTGCAGGGTTAAAATGTTGAAATGTTATCTCATCGTCACCCTCAAGATCAATAACGATAGATTGTAATACTCGACGCGCACCACGGTTAATAGCTTTGATTGTACCTGTGCCGGGAGATGTAAATTGGACGCCGGGGATTTTCTTATCAGTAAAAAGCACTTCGCCAAGTTTTACGCGCTGCCCTTCTTTAATCGACATTGTTGGTTTCATCCCAATAAAGTCTGTGCCTAACACTGCGACAGATTTTACCGGTTTGGCATCTGTAATAATTTGTTCAGGGTCGCCTGCGATGGGCACGTCAAGCCCTTTTTTTATAGAGAAATGCATAATTCCTTACTTAAAGACAGATAAACTGTCTATTTCCGATTTTTAATATTATAAGTATAATTAGGGGTATTATAAGGCAGTGTTAGGTTAGATGGAAAGGAACTTTACAGTAATTTTGGTAAAGTAGTGTTTTTATTCACAGATTTATATTTTATGTCGAAGTAATCTGATTAAGATTGCGAACAACTTCACAAAAACAATTGAGGTATAAATGGATATAAACTATAGATATCTAATCTTTAAACTATCTTGGCTGGTCGTGTTTAGTTTTTTGCTAACAGCGTGTGGTGGTCAACATGCCACTCGTAGCCACTCAAATGTTAGCGATTCTCTTCAAGCGCAATATAATAGTTGGCAAGGCGTACCTTATCGTCTCGGCGGTTTGAGCAAAAAAGGCATTGATTGCTCAGGCTTCGTTTATCTTACCTTTAAAGATCAATTTGGATTAATTCTTCCCCGCACCACCGAAACACAAGTAAAACGCGGAACACGTGTTTATATCGGCCAACTACAAGCCGGCGACTTAATTTTCTTCAAAACAGCTTGGCGCACGAGACATGTCGGTATTTATCTTTCAGATGGTCGCTTTCTTCATGCCTCAACTAGTAAAGGCGTGATTATCTCTCGGCTAGATAATGTGTATTGGAAAAAGAAATACTGGCGATCGCAACGAGTTTTGAAGTGAATGGACAGATATCTAAAGCTTGAATGTTAATCAGCAGAATGGTCTTCATTTAAAGATGACTCTAAAGCTTGTTGAAAGAAATCAGGCAAGGGCGTTAACTCTCCTGTTTCTTGCCAGCCCTTGCTATTAGCCATTTTCGTAAAGTGAGCAATGCGGTTCTCATCATGGGGATGCGTGCTAAATATTTCGGCGGGTTGTTCAATAGCCATTTGTTCTCGCATGTTTTGGAAGATCTTAAATAATTCAGCGCCACCATTTAAATGACCATAGAGTGCTTGCAAAGTGATCATGGCTTCTTCATCTGACTGTTGTTCCATATCACGGCCAAATTTTAGGCTACTAAGTAATCCGGCGCTTCCCAAAATATCAGAATTTGTACTGCCGGTAATGGTTGACATGGCAATGCCGACCAATATACCGCTACCCAGTGATTTGATGGGATGGCGATATTTTACATGGGCAATTTCATGGCTAAGTAATGTGACTAATGTATTTTCATTCGGTAGCTTTTCTAATAAGCCACGAAACATAAAAACATGACCGCCAAGGGTAGCAAAGGCGTTGACGGTGTCGCTATTAATGTAATGCACGGTGATTTTCATATCATCAGGCAAATTTTGTGCTTGGCTGATCCGGTCGGTAAGATCTTGTAAATATACCATCAATTCGGGTACGCTTTCATCATCTACATCTTCGGTGACATCGTACATGCCTGCAATAGTATTTTCGACACTAAATGGAATTTTACCCGCCAACCAACCACCGCCAAAACCAAGCACAAGCGATACTGTTAAAATTAACGCGATACTGCCAATGATTAAAATAAAGAAGTTTTTTAGAGGATGATCTTTGCTAACATTTATTCCTTCAGGGATCTGTGGGTTTTGGTATTTCATATTTTTGTTAGCGCAGTACCATAAGCGTGTACTTCAATAACAGGCATTCTTTTTTTGGTTTGACCGGAGATATTAGAGGTTTCATATTTGACATTAAAAACGGCTTGCGCTCCAAGCTCTTTAGCTTCATCTTTCATTCGTAAAATAGCTTCGCGGCGCGCTCTATCTAACAATGTCTCATAAGCACGCATTCGACCACCAAATAGATTACGTAGCCCAGAAACAAACATTTTAAAATAATCATTGGCAATCACTACATTGCCTGACACCAGCATTTGATCATAATTGCCGTCTTGAGGCGGCATTCTGCTGGCTATCGCAGGTAGGCTATTCATCACTTTTTCACGAGCGATGATATTTTTATAATGTTTGTTCTCGGCACGGCGACCAAAAAAGTAGCCCAGTGAAATTAAAATAAGCGTGACAATTAATTCAAACATTTGATGCCTCCCTTAGTTAGTCGAGCCCATCAAGAATGACCGCCGTACCATACACATAAATTTCAGCCGCCCCCGCAGTGATACTAGAGGTCGAAAAACGTACATTTAATATGGCATTAGCACCGACAGCTTTCGCTTGTTCAATCATCCGTTCAGTCGCTTCTTCACGTGATTCAGTGAGTAATTCGGTATAGGCCGTTAACTCGCCACCAAATAAATTTTTCAGCCCAGCCATAATATCGCGGCCAGCATGCTTGGCTCGCACTGAGCTGCCTTGCACTAAACCTAAATGTTTAGTGACGTTTTTACCGGTCATAAATTCGAGATTTGATATAAACATGGTGACTCCTTTATTTTTTATAAATTACGCTTATGATGTGTGATTTTAACAACCAAAATGATTAATTGCTTATCTTCAATCTCATACACAATACGATACACGCCTTGCCTAATTCGATAGCGTTGTTGACCAGAAAGCTTAATACACGCTTCAGAACGTGGGTCATCTAACTGACTATCAATAGTGCTGAGTATTTTTTTGACATCCTTATTAGAAATTTTTCTAAGATCTTTAGCGACCGATCTTTTAAAGACAAGCTTATAACTTGCCATGTGCTTTTAAGTCATCTAATAATGCTTCATAACTTAAAGTTGGCTCATTAACTCGTTGTGTGAACGCACTTAAATCTTCCTGATCCTCACGTAGTGCCAGCCGAACAGCTTCATTTACAATTTCAGAGACAGATTGATGCACAGAAGCGGCTTTTATTCTTAATGCTTGATGCACATCGGCCTCAAAATAAACCGTTGATCTTTTTGATAATTCACTCATTTTATACCTCACTTACTAAGCTGTAGAGTAAAACAACAACGTTGTAACGTCAAATAGTTGTTTGATTTGTTTTGAAGGAAAGGGTTCAAAATAAGGGAAACGCCCCCTTAAACTCTAAATTTGCCTGTTTTAAACCTGCCCACCCACACCTTTAAACTTCTCAACAAAAAAGGCAATTTTTTGGAAAACGCTTTGTTTTTTGGTTAGATATTGCGGATTAAGTGGGCTCATTTTAGGCAAAATGGCATTTAGCTCAGTGCCGTTTTCACTGGCATATT
>CAYTAM010000002.1:0-21413 GCA_964435685.1 uncultured Methylophaga sp.
AGGAGGCTCTGATCAAGTCGATTAGAATTAGGCGCAGAAAAAAGTGTCGCTATTTTTCACGAAGTGAGCGGTAATAGTAGTTTATCTCCACGGATGGAGTGTATGCAAGAAATGCAGGAGCGATTTCTTGTCTATTGTTGCGATCTTCGTGGAAAATATCGGCGCTTTTAGCAAGTCTAAAATAATTGGACTTGTTCAGAGCCTCCTTAATGAACCCCATGTTGTTCTTCATTGCCATGCAGACGGTTGATCAAGTGTGCTTCTTCATCACTTAAATTACAATTGTCGATCAGTTGCTCAACCCCCACTCCTTTTCTAGCAAGACGAATAGCATGTTCATACGATTGTGGCGATGAGGTGGTGCCTAGTGACAGGGTGTTGTGTCGTTCTTGCAATGTAGCAAGGGTTTGTTCGAATTTGTAAATACGGTCATCCGTACCTACTGCCCCAGCACATAATACCGATAACTGGCTTTGCAAACCGGCAATTTTTTCTGCTTGCACGCGGTTAAGTTTAAAAAGTCGATAGCTGGTAGTGGCTATAATTAACGTAAGCAGCGCGATTGTTGCCACAATAATAATTGTTGTAGTCATCATGTTATGTTCACTCCCAAATTATACATATTCATCAAATAAACCGTGATGAGGTCGTTCTGAGGGGGATTCATCATCAGGGTGTTTATCCTTTTTAGATTTGTTTTTGTTGTTATTTTGCTGTTGTTGCTCATCCATAGGCGGTTTTACCGGTAAGAGTGGCGTGACAGGCTGAGTAGCTTTGATATTCCCTGCCACGACAAGTTTGTGTTACACCGAATTAGAAGCTAGAGAAATCATTGATTTCTTCTTCAGATAAAAATTTATCGACGTCCACAATAATAAGTAGATAATTTTCGCGGCTACATACACCTTGTATAAAGCGTGAGCTGTCATCATTGCTGACACTGGGTGCGGTATCAATTTCAGATTGGTGTAGATAAACAACCTCAGCCACACTATCGACTAACATGCCGAGCACATTGCCGTTTACTTCAACAATAATAATGCGCGATAGATCGTCACTTTCTTTTGGCATTAAACCAAATCTACTGCGGGTATCAATTACAGTAACAACGCTGCCTCGCAGATTAATGATGCCTAAAACATAATTGGGTGCACCGGGAACAGGTGCAATTTCCGTAATACGCAGTACTTCTTGCACTTGCATTACATTAATGCCATACACCTCATCTTGCAGATGGTAAGTTACCCACTGCAGAACTGGATCTGAAATTTCATCATCTTGTTGGCTCATTATTTTTTTAACCTTAAATACAACTTATTTAAAACTGCCAAAATAGGGGCAGTAGCTATTTGTTATGCAAGCATTTTCTGTGCCATTTATTATTTTTAAAACTGCTTTACCAGTTCTTCAATATTAAGAATGCTGCACATTTGATCCAAAACTGTTCCTGCGAGCCACGGTCTTTTCCCCGGATGTTGTCGCCAGCGCACTTCATCAGGCGAGAGCGTGACAACGCTTTCAACTTTATTACAAGCTAGGCCCCATTTGCCATTAGCGATGGATACAATAAAATGCGGATCATGCTGTTCTTTTTGATATTGGCTTGGTAACACAATATGACGGGTATCAATCACTTGGGTGTGTTGAGGAGGGCGGCTGTATAAACCTAAATACCAATTAGGTTTATCCGGGATTTTAGGTAATGGTGTGTCAGGCCAAGTGATAATACCATTAAGCTGGTGCAATGGAATGGCTAATTTAAGTCCTTCTACATCAAATAGCAGTGCTTGAAAATCGGAGCTGCGCCAATCACCAGTATTTTCTATAGATGTGTCCTGTGCGACCAACTGTTTTAATAGGCTAGCATTTTCTGTAGTTATATCTGCTGGCGTGAGCAACATATCTTTTAAATAAACAGAGAGTGCCTCTTGCTGATCTACCAGTTGGGTATTATTAGAAGACATGAGGCCATTCCTCTATATCATGTTGTGGGCTGGTCAGGTATTGTAGCAATTGTTGGTAAGCGAGTGTGCCCCGCGATTTTGTATTCATCGATGGCAGTGGCATACCCGCCTTGCTGGCATCACGGAATTGAGTATCAATAGGAATAACGCTATCCCAAACACCCTGATCGTATTTGTCACGTAACATTCGCAGGCTTTGTGTTGATGCGCGTGTACGGCGATCAAACATAGTAGGAACAATAAGGTAAGGTAGACCTTGCTTACGAGCGTGGTTAATCATCTCCAGTGTATGTAACATGCGCTCTAAACCTTTAAGTGCTAAAAATTCGGTTTGTACCGGTATCAGTAATTGGTCGCAGGCTGCAAGTGCGTTGATCATCAGCACACCCAGCATCGGTGGGCAATCAATTAAGATATTAGGGAACCGGTCAGTTAATAATGCTAGATTTGATTTAATTACTAGACCTTTTCCGCCTTGCGTTCCTAGTTGGCGATCAAGCGTTGCCATGGCGGTGGAGCCGGGCAATAAATATAAATTATCGAAATTGGTTTTTTGTAAGCAGTTAAACAGTGCTGCATTAGGGCTAGTATCATTCTGCTGAAAAAGTGAGTAAATACTATTTTCTATGGTATCGGGATCATGACCAAAATAGGTGGTGAGTGAGCCGTGTGGATCCATATCAAGCATCAGTGTTGGGCTGCCTTGTTGTGCTAACAAACCTGCAACACTGACTACGGTGGTTGTTTTTCCTACGCCACCTTTTTGATTAGCTACGGCCCAGATCGTCATTGGGAACCTGCAGTGATTGCTTGTTGCACGGGGACTACTGCTGATTGTGGTGGCACAACAGGCGTAATAGATCCAGGCGCTGTTGGTGTAAATGCATCCAAAGAGCGTCGGCTATCATCACCTCCCAAGACAACTAACACAATACGCCTATTTTTTTGTCTCCCAGCCGCAGTAGTATTATCGGCAATGGGTTGAAATTCGCTGTAACCAATGGCTGACATGCGGGCCGGCGCTACACCATAGCGGTTTAAAAGATGCACAACGCTGGCAGCACGTGCTGCCGATAATTCCCAATTAGAAGGAAATCGTGATGTGTTAATTGGTTGATTATCGGTGAAGCCTTCTACTTGAATAGGGTTAGAGGATGTTTTCAAAATCTCTGCAACGTTGGCAATAATTGGAATGGCGGTTTGTTCAAGGCGGGCTTCACCACTATAGAACAAAGCACTGGATTTTATTTCTAGTTCTAACCAATTATTACCTTGTTTAATGGAGATATCTTCACGGTCAATTTTTTCTGCAAAAGCAGAATTAAATTGTTTTGATAAATCACTGATTGTCCTAATTGTTTCGTCAGAAGCAGACGGTGGTGTTGGAGATAATTCGATAAGATTTATAGGCTCAAGTAGCGGAGGAGCCGTGGTATCATGCTCTTCAAGCTGGAGTGGGTTAGTACTACCTGGTGATGAAAACACTGCTTCTAATGTGTCAGATAATATGCGATATTTTCCCGTATTTACAGAAGAGATCGAATACATTACCACAAAAAACGCGAATAATAAGGTAATAAAATCTGCATAGGAAACTAACCAACGCTCATGACTGATATGCTCTTGTTGTTTTTTTCTACGACGCGCCATAACAATAATGGATCTTAGTTAAGATACGCTTGTAGGCGTAGTTCAATATTTCGTGGGTTATCACCATTAGCAACACCAATCAGCCCTTCAATCAACATTGTCTGAAAATGGGAGCGATCATCAATCAGTGCTTTTAATTTGCCGCCAACAGGTAAAAACAATAAGTTTGCAAATGCAATCCCATAAATTGTGGCAATAAATGCGACAGCAATACCAGCACCTAAAGAAGAGGGATCAGCAAGATTTCCCATTACATGAATTAAACCTAACACAGCGCCAATAATACCGATAGTAGGTGAGTAACCACCCATAGAATCAAACACCTTTGCCGATTGGAGATCACGGTATTCCTGAATATCTAGATCATTTTCTAGCACCTCACGGATCATTTCTGGTGAGGCGCCATCTGAAATTAACTGTAATCCTTTTTGAGTGAATAGATCCTCTTCAAGTGCGGCATATTCTTCTAGTTTAAACAATCCTTCTTTACGGGCAATTTGATTCCATTCGATAATGTTATCCAAGCTTTTTTCTAATGAATATTTTGGAGGTACAAAGACCCAAGATAACATATGTAATGCTCGGATAAATGTTTTGAGTGGTGTTTGTAGCATAACAGCGCCAAGCGTACCGCCTAATACAATTAATAGTGCAACAGAGTTGAGGATACTATCTAGGTGCCCCCCTTCTAATTGCTGACCTAAGATAATAGCGCCAAACCCAACAATCAGACCAATAATGCTAAGAGTGTCCATATTTTTCATAATATCCGCTATTAATTTATCAAGTGGTGAGTACTACTACTTATGCTAATAGCCTCGATTAGCATAGGCATTCATCAATTCAGGAAAATCAACAATTAGTGATATGCGCCCATCACCTGTGATAGTAGCACCTGCTAACCCTTTAGTTCCTTGAAGTAACGCACCTAATGGCTTAATAACTACTTCTTCTTGACCAATTAATTTATCAACGACAAAACCCACTCGTTGGGTACCAACATTGACGATAACAACATGTTCAATTTCAGGTTGTTGTGTTTCATTAAAACTACTTGCTAACCACTTGCGCAGATAGAATAAAGGCAGCGTTCTATTACGTACCATAATAGTTTGTTGACCATCAACCACATTTATTTTAGTGGTATCCAAGTGAAATATTTCATTAACGCTCACTAATGGGAAGGCAAAAATTTGGTCACCCAGTATCACCATCAGGGTGGGCATTATGGCGAGTGTTAGTGGTACTTTAATGGTTAATGTGGTGCCTGTGCCAACATTAGAATCAATTTCAATTACACCATTTAGTTTTGAAATACTAGTTTTAACGACATCCATGCCTACCCCGCGACCAGAAATATCTGAAATTTGTTGTTTCAATGAAAAACCAGGAGCAAAGATCAGTGCATAGCATTCAGAATCAGTGAGGCGTGATGCGGACTCCTCATCCATCATGCCTTTTTCGACGGCTTTTTTACGTAGGATCTCTGCATCCATCCCCGCGCCATCATCAGAAATGGTTAACAAGATATGTTCACCTTCTTGAGCAGCACCTAAGACAACTTGACCTAAACGCGGTTTACCTGCGGCTTCACGAATATCTGGCATTTCAATTCCATGGTCAACTGCATTCCTAACCAAATGTACCAGTGGATCGGCTAGGGCTTCTACTAGATTTTTATCTAAATCTGTGTCTTCACCACGCAATTCAAGGTTGATTTCTTTTTTCAGGCTTCTGGCTAAATCACGTACTACACGAGGGAAACGACCAAATACTTTCTTAATGGGCTGCATCCGTGTTTTCATTACCGCAGATTGTAAATCACTGGTGACAACAGCCAAATTGTTAACTGCTTTTGCCATTTCTTCATCTTCAATACTTGCTTCTAGTGTAGTGATTCGGTTCCTGACTAATACTAATTCACCCACCATATTCATAATTTCATCTAGGCGGCTGGTATCGACACGGACAGTTGCTTCCGCTTGCTTGGGTGGGGCGGCAGGTTTTGCCGCTGTTTCTTTTTTAGCTGGAGCAGGTTTTTTCGCTTCTTTTTTAGGTTCTAGTGTGGCTTTTACTTTTAGTTCAGCAACGGTTTCAGTATTGCTTGCCGGGGCAGCGGCTGGGTCTGTTTCTGGTTTATTTGTTTTCTTAGCTTGTAATTCGTCTAATAAGGCTTCAAATTCTTCATCGGTAATATCGTCACTGGCATCTTTAGTATCTGCTATAGACTTTGCGGTGTCAGTTTTACCATTGCCAGGTGAGCTATCACCATGGATCTGATCCAGCAAGGCTTCAAACTCATCATCAGTAATATCATCACCTTCAGATGGATTTGGCTTGGCAATAACTTCGGGATCTGGCTCAGGATTGGGTTCAGTAGCAATGTCGCCATCAATATATTTTTGCAGTTTATTGAGAATATCAGGATCTGCGGGGCGAGGATATTGACCTGCTTTGGTTTCTTCAAACATATCATAAAGGTAATCTAATACCTTGAGGAAAACATCCATCATATCGGCATCGACAACCAGATCGCCTTGTCGAAGTATATTGAAGAGATCTTCACCTTTATGGCATAAGCCCACCATTGCGTCTAAAGCTAAAAATCCAGCGCCACCTTTTATGGTGTGAAAACCTCGGAATATGGCGTTTAATAGTTCACTATTTTCAGGTTGTGATTCCAATTCAACAAGCTGCTCATTCAGCCCTTCTAAAATTTCATCTGCTTCAACTAGAAAGTCTTGTAGAATCTCGTCATCAGTGTCTAGCGCCATGTTTCTATCCTTATCTAGAAGCCTAGACTTGATAGCAAATCATCGACCTCATTTTGATTGTTGACAACATCTGGGTTATCTTCCGCATTAATTTGGGGGCCTTCAGCCTTAATCGGATCAACCGGTTTGTTATCTTTTGGTTTCTTGTTAATATGTTTGCCAGCCACTTTAACTAGCTGAACTAAGTTATCTTCTACCTCTCCAACCAAATCAATGACTTGGCGAATTACTTGCCCTGTAATATCCTGAAACCCTTGTGCCATAATCATTGCTGATAAATTGGCATGAATTTGTTCGGAATGTTGTTTTACTATTGGCAAATAACATTCGATTTCTTTACTCAATGATCGAAATTCATCTGCGCTTAATTCTTTCATGCGAAAACGATGCCAACTTTCAGCTATTTTTTCAGCAGTTTGTTTAAGATCAGCAGCCAGCGGTAAAGTTTGCTCGATAAAACCAAGTGTTTGGTGTGCGGCATTTTCGGTGGTAGTGATAACAAAATTTAATCGATCGCGCGTATTCGGCATCTCATTTTCAGTTAAATCAACTAAACGTGAATCAATATCAAAGTTATTGAGCGCGTCATGTAATTCCCGGGTTAATTTGCCCACTTGTTGAAATAAATCATTCTGTTGGGATTGGCTTAGGGTGAGAAGATGTTGATCAATTTGTTGAACATCGTTATTTTCTAATGCTGTAACAAGAGAGCGAGCGGCTTCAAGCTGCAAGGCGCGATTATTGGTTTCCATGGTAACCCTTTATTGTTATGAATCGATGCGTTCAAAGATTTTGTCGATTTTTTCCTTGAGTGTGGCGGCAGTAAACGGCTTTACAATATAACCGCTTACACCTGCCTGAGCAGCAATGATGATCTGTTCACGTTTGGTTTCAGCGGTGACCATTAATACGGGCATGGTGGACATGTTTTCATCGGCGCGCACCGCTTTTAATAAATCAATACCTTGCATACCGGGCATATTCCAATCGGTAACAAGGAAATCTATTCCGCCTGCTTGTAAAATGGGTAGCGCTGTTAAGCCATCATCAGCTTCTACGGTATTATCAAAGCCTAAATCACGTAATAAGTTCTTTATAATGCGCCGCATTGTCGAGAAATCGTCAACAATGAGAATTTTCATATTCTTATCCAAGATAAGCCTCCATTTTTATTTATTTTGTGAAAAGGTCTTATGTTAACCAATCACCCAGTTTAGTGCGAAGCCGAATAACGGTTTGGCTATGAATTTGACTGACACGTGATTCACTTATGCCTAATACTTCACCAATTTCTCTTAGGTTAAGTTCTTCATTATAATACAGCCCCATCAATAAACGTTCACGATCAGGTAACGTTTTTATTGCATTAGCCAGTGCATCTTTAAAATCATTGGACTGTAATAAATCTACCGGATCTGATTCGACTGCTGTGATAGGCTTAGCCTGAGTTTCATCGCCGTGATTAAATTCATCAAGACTAAACACATGATGCCCCGTAGATTCGTGTAATTGTCGATAATAATCTTCGAGGCTGATCCCTAGTGCATGTGCTATTTCAGTATCGCTGGCATTACGCCCTTTTTGTTGTTCAATAGCATGCATTGCGGCTGAAATTTCACGTGCTTTACGATGAACCGAACGGGGTGCCCAATCATTGCGACGAATTTCATCGAGCATTGCACCACGAATACGAATGCCTGCAAATGTTTCAAAGCTTGCGCCTTGATTTGCATCATAATTGTGTGAAGCTTCCATTAAGCCCATCATGCCTGTTTGAATAAGATCGTCTACATCAACAGTATGGGGTAGACGCGCAATCATATGGTAGGCGATACGTTTTACTAAGGGTGCATGTAGCTCAACAATTTCATTCATTGAGCTAGTTGGGTTGCTTGTTTCAGAATACATGGCTAGGCTGTTCATTAAAGGTATCTCATTATGCTATATCCAAACTACTTGAAGATGCAGGTTTACCTTTTTCGTCACTCCCGCATGCTTACCCAGTCGAGCTGAGCACAAGTTTAGCGGGAGTCTAGTGTTGCCACCATAGATCCCCGATAAAAGATCTCGGAGATGACGTATAAATTCTGCAAATTGAATGGTCACGGGTATATATCCAAACTGGCTTGTATCAAACGTTCGATAAAGAACTCCATATGTCCACGCGGTTGTTTTTGAACAGGCCAATGCTCAACTTTTTTGGCCAAATGGGTAAATGCAGTGGCTGATTTACTTCTTGGAAGGAAATCAACCACTGCACGTTGTTTTTTAACTGCCCGGCGTAGATCTTCATCAAAAGGCACAATGCCCATAAAGTCTAGATTGACCTCAAGGAACCGATCACACACCAAGGAAATTTTATTAAATAATTCTCGTCCTTCTTGTACGTTGCGTGTCATATTGGCGATGATATGAAAACGTTCTACATCATATTCTTTACTTAGCAGTTTGATTAATGCATAAGCATCAGTAATAGATGCGGGTTCATCGCAGACTACAATAATGACTTCTTGTGCGGCTCGAGTGAAGCTGATCACACTGTCAGCAATACCCGCTGCACTATCAATTAGTAAAATATCAATGTGCTGATCCATTTCACTGAATGCTTGGATCATGCCCGCATGTTCAGCAGGGCTTAACTCAGCCATTTTCTGAATGCCAGAAGCGGCAGGAATAATCTTTAAACCAGAGGGACCTTCAACGATAATGTCACTAAGCGATTTGCTGCCATCTAATACATGGAGCAAATTATATTGTGGATGCAGACCTAGCATAATGTCAATATTTGCCAAACCTAAGTCAGCATCTAATAGTAATACTTCTTTACCTTGCACGGCAAGCGCGACACCTATATTAACGGTAACATTGGTTTTGCCTACGCCACCTTTGCCGCTGGCAACAGCAATAACTTTTACGGGTCTTGGTTGAGATTTCATTTGTCTTAGGCCATTAGCCTGATCATCCGGTGCATCAGCCATAAGCGGCGAAACCTCCATAAGTAGATACGGTTTGTGGATCTAGCTGCTCTTCATTCATCAGTACACTTGCCTGTTTGACCAAGGAATTAGGGCGAGCTAAACTAAAGTCTTCAGGCACTTGCTGACCATTACAAATATAGGCAAGCGGTAAGGCATGTTGAACTAAAGCTGATATTGCACCGCCTAGGCTATTCGTTTCATCAGTTTTAGTCAAAATACAGCCTTTTAAGTTAAGGTGTGAGAAAGCATTAATAATATCATTAAGCACGCTAGCTTGTGTGGTGGCAGATAGCGTTAAATAATTTCTAATCATAGGTGATTGATGCTGTAATAGCGAGAATTTCTCCGTTAGTTGCATATCGCGTTGATTCATTCCTGCGGTATCAATAAGAATAAAGCGGCGATCAAGTAACTCATTTAATGCATCACCTAATTCTTGATGTGTTTTAGCGACACGTACCGGCAGACCTAAAATTTTGGCGTAAGTGCGTAATTGTTCTTGACCACCGATACGGAAACAATCTGTAGTGATTAGTGCGACATTTTTAGCACCATGTTTAAGGGCACAACGCGCAGCTATCTTGGCTATAGTCGTTGTTTTGCCTACTCCCGTTGGCCCTACGAGGGCATAAATACCACCACTGTTGATGATATCATTATCTTGGGTTTTAATTTGACTTGCTAATGCGGCAAGACAGCGCAACCACTCTGTTTCTAAATCATCGCTATGGTGTGCATTGGCGGTTATTTGTTTTGCCACATCAACATGAATGCCCATTTTCAGGCAGCGCTGCAATAGCTGTAATTGCATTGGGTTGGCATGCTTCATATCTTTCCATGCTAAATCAGACATTTGATTTTCTAGCATGTTTTTTAGCCCAGCCATTTCTTTACGCATCTGGATCAATGTGGGCTCTTGCGACCAAATATTTTGTGTGGGCTGCACTGGGCTAGACCCTATAGTCGGCGACGGATTAATTTCCACAGGGGGTATTTCAGCTTGAGCCGCTGGTTTTACTTGAGGACTTCGGTTAAATTTACGTTCATCATAATCGGTGGCGGCAACAATTTCCACACCACCATCCACCCGGTTATTAGATAAGATAACAGCATCGGCACCGAGGACATCACGTACCTCTTTTAAAGCTTGGCGAACATCAGCGGCATGGAAACGTTTAATTTTCATAATATGACCTTAAAAACTTTGATTACTAACTACCGACGTTAGCGACGATTCTAATTTGTTTATCATCAGGTATTTCGTTATATGACAATACATTCAGAGTAGGAATGGAATGGCGGATAAAACGTGAAATCCATGTTCTTAAACCGGCTTGTACAACAAGAATAGAAGATTCCCCGGTCATTTCTTGTCGCTCTGCAGCATCTTTTAAGTTTTTATGCATATTTTCAGCCAGTCCTGGTTCTAAGCTAGCACCACCTTCACCGGTGGCTTGTAATGTTTGAAGCAATATTTGTTCCAATTCTGGATCTAAGGTGATTATAGGTAGATCAGGTTTTATGCCATTAATATTCTGAATAATAGAATGGCTCAACGCCATACGGGTCGCAGCAGTGAGCGCATCTGCTTCTGGGTTACGTGCTGCCTGTTCTGAAATGGCTTCGGTAATGGTTCGCACATCACGAATAGGCACATTTTCTTCAAGCAAATTTTGCAATACTTTCTGCACACTGCCTAAAGGTAGCATGTCTGGGACTAAGCCCTCAACCAGTTTTGGCGCAGTTTTAGAAAGGTTATCAAGCAGTTGTTGTACTTCTTCTCGGCCCAATAAATCATGAGAGTGAGATTGTAATATTTTGCTTAAATGGGTGGCTATTACTGTATCTACATCCACTACAGTATAACCTTGAGCTTGTGCATGATCTTTCTGATTAGCGTCAATCCAAACGGCGTCAAGTCCAAAAGCAGGATCGTGGCCTTTAATACCATCCAATTCGCCAAAAACTTGACCAGGATTAATCGCCATCATCCGGTCAGGATAAATTTCAGCCTCACCAAAGGTCACACCAAACAAGGTGATTTGATAAGCGGTTGGGGATAAATCAAGGTTGTCACGGATATGTACTGGTGGAATAAGAAAGCCGAGATCTTGAGAAATCTTTTTGCGGATCCCTTTGATCCTAGCCATTAATTGTCCCCCCTGGTTTTTATCAACCAAGGGAATAAGGCGATAACCAATTTCCAAACCAATAGGATCGACGGGACTAAGATCATCCCAGCTAAGATCACGTTGTTCTTTGGCAGGCTCTGTTTCAACATTTGTAGGGACAGCGATTGCTTCGGCGGCTTTTTGACGTTGTACCATTGTCCATGATAAATACCCTCCTAATACACCGAGTAGTAAAAAAGGGGCGTTAGGCATACCAGGAATTAAACCCATACCACCGATAATGGCTGAGGTCATATAAAGTGTTTTGGTATTTTTGAATAATTGACTAAGAATTTGCTCGCCCATATCTTGTTGTTTAGTTGAGCGTGTTACTAGTAAACCGGCCGCTGATGCTAATAGTAATGATGGGATTTGAGCCACTAAACCATCACCAATAGTGAGCAACATGTAGTTATGTGCTGCTTCAGAAAAGCTTAAATCATGGTGAGCTACGCCAATAATAAAACCACCGATAAGGTTGATGAACAAGATCAATATGCCCGCAATGGCATCACCACGAACAAATTTGCTGGCACCGTCCATCGAGCCGTAAAAATCAGCCTCTTGCATGATTTCTTCGCGGCGGGAACGGGCTTCATCTTGGTCGATCAAACCGGCATTAAGATCAGCATCAATTGCCATTTGTTTACCGGGCATAGAGTCTAAGGTAAAACGCGCACTGACTTCAGCAATACGCGTGGCACCTTTGGTCACCACCACAAAGTTAATAATGACTAAAATAGCAAATATCACAAAACCAACTGTGTAATTACCACCAATAACAAACTCACCAAATGCTTCGATCACTTTACCCGCTGCATCAGTGCCAGTATGACCTTCTAAGAGTACTACACGTGTTGAAGCAACATTAAGTGCAAGACGAAATAGGGTGGCGATAAGCAGAATACTGGGGAATGCAGCAAAATGTAAGGGTTTTAATACATAGATGCTGGCAAGCATAATGATAAGAGAGAGCGCGATATTAAAGCTAAATAGCATATCCAGCATGATGGGTGGCAGTGGAATTATCACCATAGCCAATAAAGCAACCACTATCAGTGGTGCACCTAAACTGCCTGTTACAAATGGTTTTAGGCGGATGAAGATATTGTTATTTTCCATGGATCTAATCTCGTTTTAATTCATCTGGTATAGCTAGATCATCCGTATTAAGTTGTGGTTTATTGCCACCGTGGTTATTGTAACGACGTAATTGGAAGACAAACGCTAGTATTTGGGCTATTGCAATATACAGACCAGCTGGGATCTCCTCCCCCAATTCGGTACTAAAATAAATGGCGCGAGTCAGTGGCGGTGCTGAAATAATAGGCACTTCATTGGCGTCACCTACTAGTCGAATTTGTTGAGCAATCAAATCTACACCTTTAGCGACAACAACAGGTGCTCCTGTTCCAGACTGCTCATATCTCAATGCAATAGCATAGTGCGATGGGTTAGTGATAATCACGTCAGCTTGCGGCACGTCTTGCATCATCCGTTGTTGCGATAGCTCCACTTGCATGCGGCGAATGCGCCCTTTAAGCTCAGGGCTACCATCGGTGTCTTTGCTTTCATCTTTCACTTCTTGCTTGGTCATTTTAAGTTGACGGATATGATTCCAATGCTGAAATGGCACATCGATTAAAGCGATAAGAAACAAGCTACTTGAGATTAAAAGAAAGACCCAAAGTACTAATGAACCTAATGAGGCCATCGCAACATTGACTTCTTGCATACCCAGTGTCAATAATTGGTCACGTAGATTCCATAAGATAAGGGTTGAAATTATACCGACGAGGAGGAATTTTGCTAATGCTTTAACTAACTCTATTAAACCTTGTGGACCTAGAATACGTTTCAGCCCTTTAAGAGGATCTAATTTTTCAGGATTTACACCCATTGCTTGGATGGAAAAATTCCAGCCACCGATACTTGCTGGTGCAATTAAAGCGGCTAACGCTGTTATACCTAAGAATGACACTAGATCAAGCGCAATTATTTCGAGAGAAAATAAAAAATGCTGTGCCATTGCAGCGGGATCAAATATTTCTTTTCTAGTAACGCTAAGTGAAACAATCATAGCATCAGCAACGCTACGCAATATGCGTTCACCTAAAAATATCATACCTACAGCACTAGCAATGAGCACAATAACCGTAGTGAATTCCATTGAACGTGGAACCTGTCCTTTTTCTCGAGCATCGAATAATCGTTTGGCCGAGGGCTGCTCACTTTTTTCTTGACCGGATTCTTCAGCCATTAGGCTGTTGCTCCAGGTTGCACCAACAGCCTAATCATTTGGAGTATTTGATCAGATAAGGAGACTAAATGATCTGCTGCTGCTGGCAATGTAACAAAGATGATGATAAAGCCTAGAATAATGCTCATTGGGAAACCAATAGAAAAAGGGCTGATTTGTGGCGCGGCACGAGATAAAATACCGAATGCTAGATTCACCATCATTAATGAGCCAATAGCGGGTAAAGCAACAAGTACTGCTGCTGCATACATCCAACTTGCTTGTGCCACTAAATCCCTCAAGCTGGTATGAGGTAGACCTGAAGAGGATATGGGTAAGGTGACAAAACTTTCAGCCAGGACTTGGATTAAGATTAAATGCCCATCTAGGCTGATAAAGATCAAGGTGACAAAAATTAAATAAAATTGACTGATTACCGGTACTGAAACACCATTTTGAGGATCGATCATTGAAGCGAAACCTAAACCCATTTGCATGGCAATAACTTGCCCTGCTATGGTGAAGGCATTAAATAATAAGTGCAGCATAAAGCCCATACAGGCACCGATCAGAAGTTGATGAGCTACAATCAGTAAACCCGTGCCACTAAGTGGATCTACTGCAGGTGCATCTATGGTTGGGATAGCAGGAATGATAATAATACTTATTGCAATGGCAAGCAGTATTCGGCTTCGTGCATTAACAAAATTACTGCTAAAAATAGGTGCGACCATAACAAGGGCGGTAATACGGATAAATGGCCACATATAACTGCCTAATAAAGCTGTTATTTCAGCCGTGCTTATTTCCATAATAAAGATCTGATTATCACAGTCAGCCGATCAAAAAGGGGATATCTTCAAAAATTTGGGTGGCATATCCAGTGAGTAGGCTTAACATCCATGGACCGGCAAGGACTAAGACTAAAATAGTGACCAGGAGTTTAGGAATAAAACTTAATGTTTGTTCATTAATAGACGTTGCCGCTTGAAACATGCTGACTAATAGACCGACTAACAAGGCGGGGATCAATGACACAATAATTAATAAGGTAATTATATGTAAGGTTTGCTGCATAATAGTGAGCACTGTTTCAGGTGTCATGCAGTGTTCTCTTAGATATAAAAGCTAGAGGCCAGTGTACCCATCAATAAGGCCCAACCATCAATAAGTACAAATAACATTAACTTAAAAGGCAATGAAATAAGCATAGGGGAGAGCATCATCATACCCATCGCCATCAGGATACTAGCCACTACTAAGTCAATAATCAGAAAGGGAATAAAGATTAAAAAACCGATTTGGAATGCCGTTTTTAATTCACTGGTAACAAAAGAGGGCAATAATAAGCTGAAAGGTATATCAGCGGAGGTCTCTATGGGACCATAACCACCGATACTGGCAAATAGTGCTATATCACTTTCACGCGTTTGTGCCAACATAAACTCTTTGAAGGGCAGTGAGCTGTTGTCAATAGCTGTTGTCATAGATATTTCACCATCCATATAAGGTTTAACACCATGGATATAGGCGTTATCAAAGACAGGATGCATGATAAAAAACGTTAAAAATAGTGTTAAGCCAATCAAGATTTGATTAGAAGGTGTAGAGGGCAAGCCCATTGCTTGGCGTAAAATAGCTAATACAATAATGATACGGGTAAAGGATGTCATCATTATTAATGCTGCGGGTAGCAGCGTTAATACCGTCATTAATGCCAGTATTTGGAGTGTTAATGAGTAACTTTGCTCACCATTTTCACCTGTAGTGAGTGTGATGGCAGGAATACCTGGATCCGCACTGACCAGAAGCGGAAACAATAATAGTAGCAGTGGTACTAAAATACGTATCATGATTGTTGACCACTACGTTGTTTCATCATTTGCTGAAGTTTGTCAGCAAAACTAGGGAGCGAGCTATCAGGGTTTGTTTTTGTGTTGATAGCGTGTTCTAGGACATGTAAGGTTTGTACCTGTTGTGCGGTAACACCCACTAAAATTTGTTGTTCGCCCACCTGTAATAACACTGCTTTTTCACGGGAACCTAAAGATAAGCTAGCGATAATCTTCATTTCACCATTGGCTGCACTATTAAATTGACCGGTGCGGCGTAGTAGCCACGCTAAAAAAGCAATGATTGCTAATACTAATAATAATCCACCAAATGTTTGTAGTAATGCGCTGCCACTTACTGGCGAATTTGAAAGTGTTTTAAAGGTAGCAACATTATTGTCGCTATCAGCTGCAAAGGTTGCGGTAGCAGAGCATGAAAGGGCTAAATAGAGTAATGAGTTGAAAAGGCGATTCATTAGCGTAACTTCTTAATGCGCTCTTCAGCACTAATAACATCAGTTAGGCGAATACCAAACTTATCATTGACCACAACGACCTCACCATGTGCAATCAAGGTGTCATTAACTAATACGTCCATAGGCTCACCCGCGAGCCTATCAAGTTCAACAACGGAACCTTGACTGAGTTTTAGTAAGTTATTGATATTAATTTTAGTACGACCAATCTCCATTGACATGGTGACGGGAATATTTAAAATCATATCCAAATCAAGATCAGCGCCTGATCGTGGTTTTGCATCATCATCAAGTTGTGTTATCGGAGCGGCATCAACCTGTTGTGTAGCATCTGCTTGTTCTTCTAAAGCCGCTGCCCAAGGATCTTCTTCCTCAGCCGTCGCTTCTTCAATTGTGACCTCTTCATCAGCTTGCTCTTCTAAAATAGCAGCCTGTTGGTCAGCTACTTGTTGATCTTGCGAAGTCTCTTCTTCACTCATTATTGTTCCCCTTTTGGAGCTGGTATTGCGGTGTCGTATCTTTAGGATGCTCAATTATATCGGTTACTTTTAAGGCACTTTTATTTTTATGCTCACCGAATGAAGCATTAAAAACAGGAATGCCTTCAATTTTTGCAGTAATGGTTTTGGGCATGTCGATGGGCAGAATATCACCCTCTTTTAATGCCAGTACATTACGTAAACTGGTTTCTATTCGAGTTAATTCTGCGGACAGGTTGACATTGGCCACTAGAATTTCTTCACGCATAGAGCGACCCCAACGGCCGTCATCAGATGCACTGTCACTTTGTAGACCAGTATCAAGAACTTCACGAATAGGTTCAATCATAGAGTAAGGTAAAGTGACATGGATATCACCACCACCGCCATCTAACTCAACATGAAACGTTGAAATAACTAGTACTTCACTAGGGCTAACTATATTGGCAAATTGAGGATTGACTTCATGGTTAATAAATTCAAATTCAACATCCATAATCGGTGACCATGCTTTAACTAAATCGTTAAAACATAATTCAAGCACCATATGAATAACGCGTAGTTCGGTTGCAGTAAATTCTCGGCCTTCAATCCGTGCTTGGAAACGACCTTCGCCACCAAAATAATTATCTAAAATAGTGAAAACCAGTTTAGGTTCAAAAACGATAAGTCCAGAACCTCTAAGTGGACGAAACTGAATTATATTTAAGCTGGTGGGTACAAATAAGGTATGAATATATTCAGAAAACTTCATGATCTGAATACCGCCAACAGAAATTTCAGCACTGCGGCGTAGCATATTGAAAAAACTGATCCGCAGATAACGCCCAAAACGTTCGTTGATCATTTCCAGTGTTGGCATGCGCCCACGAATAATACGATCTTCATTACCAAAGTCGTAGCTACGCGTGCTACCGTCATCCTCAGCTTCAACTTCTGTTGTTATTTCGTCTCCACCCATGCCTGTTAATAAGGCATCGACTTCATCTTGTGAAAGAATATCTTGAACGGCCATAAGACTATTGCATAATCAAACTAGTGAAAAAAATGGCTTCAAGCTCACCTTCAGTTTGCTCTGCTTTTAATACCTCGTTGATAGTAGTCAGTGTTTGCGCTCTTAATGTGTTTTTGCCTTCGGTTGTATTAAGATCGTCATATTTTTGACCAAAAAACAACAACAATAATTGATGTTGGATCGCGGGAGTATGTAAAGTAAACGCATCAATAACTGCTTGATCACGTGCCATTACGTCTAGTTTTATTTGTAGGTATCGCACGGCATCATTACTTTGATCAGCAAAATTAACAACAAATGCCTTTTCGAAGGTGGCATAGATAGGTGTCTGTTTTACAACGGCTTCTTCCTCAACATCATCCGTTTCAGCACTTTCCCCACTGCCTGCTAACAACAACCATGCACCGCCAGATGCCAAAGCAAGTATGACAACGGCAATGATAATCAGCATCTTTTTGGACTTGCCACCGCCTTCGTCAATGATTTCCACATCATCTATTTTTTCTGCCATCGTAACGCTCCTCTATTCGATTGTTATTGGTTAAAGCAATTAATGTGCCTGTTATTGAAGGATAAAACTAGTGAAATAAACAGCAGCAAGATCATCCTGCCCCGTTTCTTCTTTCAAAATAGTTTTTACCGTTTCAAGTGAGCGGGTTTGTAAGGTTTTTCTGCCTTCAACACTACTAACGCTTGCAAATGATTGTTCTGAAAATAAGGTGCGTAGTGCATCTTGCAGCATAGGTAAATTCAGCTCTGCGCTGTCAAGAATCGCTTGATCGTATGCCATTAGGCTGACGTTTATTTGTAGAAAGCGAGCTTGTTGATTACTTTGCTCCAAAAAGCTGATAGTAAAAGGCTCAGGTATCGAGTAATAGATTGCTTGGGCAGGGGCTACATCCTCATCATTTGCCCATAAAAGAGCAGGTAAAAAAGTAAGCAGAATGAATGCAAATAATACTCCGTTCATCATTGTTTGCCGCATGCTTGATATACTCCATTGTTAACTGATAGTAATTACCTAGCAAGAAGTGTGACAACCTGGATAAAAGGCAGAATATTTTGATGAAAAAGCAACAAGCTCAAGCGGGATTATGGCGTGATAAATTAGTAATATTGCCGCAGTATTTAATACCGCAACATCTATTATCTGTTGCTATGCATAGCTTGGCTTATAGTAAGGTCAGGTGGTTTAAAAATGCATTTATTAATTTTATTGTTTCGCGCTATAAAGTAAATATGAGTGAAGCGGCTGAAACTGATTTATCAATGTATCCAAGTTTTAATGCGTTTTTTACGCGCGCTTTACGAGCAGGAATTAGATCTATTGCTGGAGGTGACAATATTATGACATCACCTGTTGATGGTGTGATAAGCCAAATAGGTGTAATTGAATCTGGGCGAATTATTCAAGCAAAAGGGCGAGATTATAGTGTTGTTGAGTTATTGGGGGGGGATGAAGAACTTGCAGAGCAATTTGAAAAAGGCCAATTTGCAACAATTTATCTTTCACCCAAAGACTATCATCGTATTCATATGCCGTTGGCTGGACAGTTAAAGAGGATGCGCTATATTCCAGGGAAATTATTTTCAGTTAACCCACGTACGGCACGTGCGATGCCCAAGTTGTTTTCCAGAAATGAACGTGTTGTTACTGTGTTTGAAACAGAGCAAGGCCCACTAGTAATGGTGTTAGTAGGGGCAATCTTCGTGGGGAGCATGGAAACAATCTGGGCTGGAAAGATCACTCCGCCATATAGTCGGGATATAAAAGAATGGAATTATGCTGGTGAAGAAGCCATTAGTTTAGACAAAGGTCAAGAGATGGGCCGGTTTAATATGGGATCGACGGTGGTATTATTATTGCCTAAAACAATGTCATCATTCAATACGGACTTAGTTGCTGGTGGAGAAATCAAGCTAGGTCAAGCAATGATGTGATCTGTAATGATTATGGTGGTTTGCCGTGATCAATGACATTGTTGTAGTAAAGACCGTATCGAAAACTAAAAGCCCTCCCATACTGGGGAGGGCTATACCCAAACAATTGGGCTGTCAGAATATAATTCTAAGCTACGTTATTACGCCATTGATGACATGAATCATCAAAAATCTGACTCACTTCTTCTGGCCCCCATGTGCCGGCAGGGTAGGTGTGAACAAAGTCTTGCTCTTTAGACCATTTGGCAATAATAGGATCAACAGCTTTCCATGCCAGATCAACTTCATCAGCACGTAAGAATAACGAACGATCTCCTAAGATAGCATTGAGGATCATCGCTTCATAAGCATCTAGTTTATGTGCAGGATCTTCTTCTTCATTGGTTTCTAAACCGACAGTTTGAGCTGTTATTTCTAAGCCAGGTTTTTTAGCTTGCAACTCAATTCTCAAGGTATTATCAGGTTGTAGCCCCATAGTGATCCAGTTAGCATGGCTATTACCAATATCTGTTTCTTTAAATAATTCTTGAGGCGGTTTTTTGAATCGAATGGCAATCATCGCTTTTGATTCAGGCATGCATTTACCGGTGCGTAGGTAAAAGGGCACATCGCGCCAGCGCCAGTTATCAATATAAAGCTTCATGGCCGCATAGGTTTCAGTCACACTGTTGGCGGGCGCATCGTCTTCTTCTAAATAGCCTTGTTGGGGTTTACCATCAACCGTACCTGCTGCATATTGGCCACGAAAAGCATGGCTATCAACCATATCTTCGGTAATAGGACGAATAGATTTAAGGACTTTTACTTTTTCATCGCGCAAAGATTCATCATTTAAATCTGCTGGCGGCTCCATTGCGATCAGTGTCATCACTTGTAATAAATGACTTTGAATCATATCGCGCATTGCGCCTGAACCATCATAATAGCCTGCACGACCACCAACACCTTGTTGCTCGGCATGGGTAATTTGTACATGATCGATATAGTTACGGTTCCAGAGAGGCTCTAATAATAAGTTAGCAAAGCGGAAAACAAAGATATTTTGTACTGTACCCTTGCCTAAGTAATGGTCAATTCGATAGGTTTGTTTTTCAGTAAAGTTGCGGCTGATCACTTGTTCCAGTTCAGCAGCACTTTGTTGATCGTAACCGAAAGGCTTCTCTACTACTAAATGGCGCCAGCCTTTATCTTCTTTATTTAAGCCAACAGCGGCAAGCTGATCACCTACTACACCAAATAGTGATGGTCCGATAGACAAATAGAACACAATATTAGCTGAGTAGCCTTGTGTCGGATCATCAAGCAGATCTGCGAGCACTTGGTAAGAGTCGGCATCATAAATATCACTGTTAAAATAGCTGATTTTAGCTAAAAAGTTGTCCAATGCGTCAGCAGCAGCACCATCACGCGCTTTTGCAGATACGTATTCACTGACTTGTGATTTCCACGCATCTTGTGTTACATCTACACGACCTAAACAAATGATTTTTGTGTCATTGGTTAAACGATTTTCAATATTTAAATGGTAAAGTGCAGGCAATAGTTTCTTTTTTGATAAATCGCCCATAGAACCAAAGATAATAATTGTACAAGGTTTCATGTTTTCTCCCATTGCCGACTGTTATTTTACACGTAAACTATACCCAAATTTGAAGATACAGGTTTACACTTTTTCGTTACTCCCGCAGCTGACAATCCGTCACTCCCGTAGCTTTAAGCGGGAGTCTATACCCAAACAACTTAGAAATAGATGATTCAGAGCTTAGCACGGATGTCAGAGCAAGGCGCAATGTGAAGGCAATGACTAGTCCTTGTCAAACATTGTAACGCAGCGCTGGCATCCGTGCTAATCTCCCGTAGGGCAAGAGGATAAGCCATTATCTTCGTCGTTATA
>CAYTAM010000003.1:0-21324 GCA_964435685.1 uncultured Methylophaga sp.
CCCCGATTACAGCGTGCGGGGACAAGCTTTAGCGGGTATATTGATTTATGGCAAAAGGTGCCCATGAGATTTACAAACGCATAAAGCCGGCTAAATCTATTGTTGTGATGGCAATCTGTTCAGCGGCATCTTTCTTGTCTTGCTCAGTATTGTAACCCCAGTCAGCAAAAAATAATTGCACATTATTGAGTCGTTTGTTACTAATAACATTAAGCAATGTTGGCAGACGATCTTCAACAAATAAGATGGCTTGTCCACTGTGTTTTACTAGCAAATCAGCAAGAATTTGAGGCTTGCTCATATTGCGATCAAGGCCAAAAATTCGATCGGCAGGAAAAGATATGTTATTAGCCTCAAGGATCTGGCTAACAAAACGCTCTTGCTTTGTGGTGATGATATAATACTGCCCAGGCTCAAATTGACGGAGCTTGTCGCTAATACCTTCAAATAGAGGGTTCATTGCAATCCATTCTTCTAGCTTGTCAGTTATCCAGTTATCACGGGTTTCACCAAAGTGTTGTTTGAGCATGGTGATAGCAAGCTGTTCTCGCTTGACGATAGCGTTCATTTGGTTTGCAAAATCAGTGAGTGATTGTGTTGCTGTAACACCTTCATATAACAAGCGCATGATTAAAATGGCTTCATAACCCGTTCCCATAACGGGGCGAACTTGCCGAAAAAGATTAATCATTTCTGCAGTGGGGTGAGCAGGCATATCACGCCAAATCTGTCGTGCCACCTTCCAGCCAGTAATGCCTGTTTCGATTGCGCTATCACAGATAACACCATCAAAGTCTAAAGCATAAAGTTTAGCGTGAGCTGGGATTGTAGCCATTATTATTTTTGGTAGACAAGTTTGCCATTAAAAAGCGTGTGGCTAACTTCGTGGTTAAACAACCAACCAGCAAAGGGGCTGTTTTTACCCGCACTCACAAACTGTTGGGGCTGGCATTCATTATGGGCTGCGGGGTTAATAATGCAGATATCTGCGGCGCCACCTACTTTTAACTGCCCTGCCTCTATATTGAGTATTTGAGCAGGGTTGCTGGTCAAATTAGCTACTGCCTGTTTGAGTGATATTTCACCATCATCAACCAGCTTCATGGTGAGTGGTAACAGTGTTTCCAGACCTGAAATACCCGGTGTGGTTTGTGCAAAAGGGCCTTGTTTCGCATCATTATCTAAAGGTTGATGGTTTGAGCAGATAGCGCCAATAACACCGTCACGTAATCCCTGCTGTAATTGATCACGATCACGTGTGCTACGAAGCGGTGGTATAACGTGGCTAAGACTATCGTAATTGCCAATATCATGCTCACTTAAATGCAAGTGATGAACACTGACATCAGCGGTTACGGCTAAGCCACGCTGTTGTGCTTGCTGAACCATTGACACTGCTTTAGCCGTTGATAAATTATGAAAGTGAGCCCTTACACCTGATTGTTCAATTAAGATCAGATCTCTTGACACGGCAATGGTTTCAGCTGCCTCAGCAATACCGCCAAGACCCAGACGAACATTGACAATGCCTTCATGCATACAACCCTGTGATTGCAGCCAAGGATCGGCAGCGTTAATAAATAGGGTGAGGTCTAAGGTAGCGGCATATTCCATTGCTCGGCGTAGCACTAGGCTGTTTTCTATTGGCGAAAGTCCGTTACTGACACCAATGCAACCGGCTTCTTTTAATGCCATCATTTCACTGAGCAATTCACCCTCTAGTTTTTGAGTGAGTGCACCGATGGTATAGACCATGGTTCTACCGGCTTTTTTGGCACGATCTTCAATCAATTCTACAACGGCAGGTGAATCTATAATGGGATCGGTATTGGGTGGAACACACAGCGAGGTAATGCCGCCTTTTACTGCAGCGCGTGTTTCACTATCGATAGTGGCAGTATATTCTTGACCCGATTCTCTAAGCCGCGCGCACAGATCAACCAGCCCAGGGCAGACAATTAAGCCGCTAGCATCAATAATTTGATCAGCAGAGAAACCGTCACAATATTCAGTGAGAGCAACAATTTTGCCATCATCAATAAAAATATCAAGCTGTGAATCAACATTGCTGGCAGGATCTATAACACGCCCATGTGTTATCTGAACTTTCATGATACTGCCTCTTCCGCTTGTGATCCTAGTGCCATGGCCATAACCGCCATGCGAATGGCAATGCCGTGGGTAACTTGCTCAAGAATAACGGATTGTGGGCCATCAGCAACCGCTGATGAAATTTCAATACCACGGTTAATTGGGCCGGGATGTAGCACAATGGCATCATCTTTAGCCAGTTTGAGCTTGTCTTCGGTTAGCCCGAAGCACTGAAAATACTCGCGGGCACTGGGTAATAATGCACCTTGCATACGTTCATTTTGTAAGCGTAGGGTCATGATAACGTCAACATCACGCAGACCTTCATCTAGATCGTGATAGACATGCACGCCTAGGGTTTGGCAGTCGGAAGGCAGCAATGTTTTGGGGCCAATCACTCTGATTTCGCCGACGCCTAATGTTGATAAGGCTTGGATTTGAGACCGTGCAACACGCGAATGCAAAATATCACCAATAATCGCTACTCGGAGATCAGGAAAATGTTGTTTATGGCGACGGATAGTGAACATATCCAACATGGCTTGAGTTGGGTGGGCATGACAGCCATCGCCAGCATTAATCACGCTGACATGAGGCGCAACATGTTGCGCAATAAATTCTGCCGCGCCACTTTGATTATGGCGCACCACAAACATATCGGTGTGCATGGCTTCAAGGTTGTGTAGGGTATCTAACAGGCTCTCACCTTTTGAGGTGGCGGAGGTGCTGATATTTAAACTCATCACATCTGCCGATAGCCGTTTGGCAGCTAACTCAAAGGTGGTGCGGGTGCGGGTACTGTTTTCAAAAAACAGATTCATAATGGTTTTGCCACGCAGTAGCGGCACTTTTTTGACTTGGCGATTACCGATGCTGGAAAATTGTTCAGCGCGATCCATGATTTCAGTTAATAATGGACGTTTAAGCCCTTCTATAGTTAGAAAATGACGCAGATGACCGCTTTCGGTAAGCTGGTTATTGGTCATTAGTCCTTCTCAGTGGATTTGAGTTCTAATTGCAAGCCGTTGTCACCATTACTTAGTTTTATATGCTGATCATCCGTCAAGTTGATGGATTGACCTATTATATCAGCTCTGATCGGTAGCTCACGCCCCGAGCGTTCAATCAATACGGCAAAACTGACGCTGGCTGGGCGGCCATAATCGAAAATTTCATTAAGTGCTGCGCGCACAGTGCGGCCACTATGTAGCACATCATCAACTAATAGTAAGTGGCGATCATCAATGCTAAAAGGTAAATCAGACGGTGCTACTTGTGGATGCATGCCGATGCGAGTGAAATCATCGCGGTAGTAGGCAATATTTAATGTGCCAAGATCGCCATCAAAAAAGTCTTCTCCCAAAAGATCGGCAAGTGCCTCGGCAACCCATACGCCACCAGTATGAATGCCAATTAACAGGATGCCTTTATCCGCTAATTGGTGGCGAATATCATTGGCCATCGAGCTTAATAAACTATTGATATTGGTGATTGAAGTGGTCATGTTTAATGTCTCCTTAATGTTGGTTTAGCCAAGATTGCAGAATTAATTGCGCTGAGATCCGATCAACATCGCTACGATTGTTAGCGTGTAGTTTACTGCGAATACCGAGTTGTTCAAGTGCCTCAAAGGTCGTTAAGCGTTCATCCTGCCATTCAACTGCAATTTGAAAGCGTCCATTTAATCGGTTGCCAAATTTGCGGGCTGCTACGGTCATCTCTTGTTCGGTGCCGTCCATATTAAGCGGTAGACCGACGATAAGCAATTCTGGTTGCCATTCTGCCAGCAAGGTTTCGATATCATCCCAGTTGGGAATGCCGTCGCGCGCTTTGATAACGGTAAGCGGGTTTGCCGTTTGCGTTAGCTCTTGACCGACGGCAACACCAATATTTTTTAAGCCATAGTCAAAACCAAGTAATGTCCGTGTCATGCATGACCCACGGTATCGGAAATTAAATTGATATCAATGCCTAATAATTGTGCTGCCGCATGCCAACATTTGTCACTTGCGGTATTAAATAAAATCTTATTATTGGCGACGGTCGTTAACCAACTGTTTTTTATAATTTCTTGTTCAAGCTGACCTGCGCCCCAGCCAGCGTAGCCCAAAGCGATTAGGCTATGCGTGGGGGCATGTTGTGTGCCTATTACCTTGAGAAGATCAGTTGATGCACAGAGGTAAACATCATCGGTAATTTGGCTGCTTATTTGTTGATGAAGTGGTGAGTTGTGAAGAATAATGCCTTGGTTTTGATGCATAGGGCCACCGAGTAAAATCGGTGTTGTAGCAGTGCGTGGCTGAGTGTTTTCAATATTAACATGTGTCAATAATTCAGCTAACATAATATCTGCGGGCTGGTTGATCACAAGCCCCATTGCCCCTTCTTCATCGTGCTCGCAGAGAAAAATAACGGCATGATGAAAGTAGGATCCATTTAATGCTGGTGTAGCAATTAAAAGCTGGCCTGTTAGTGAGGGTATACCCGCTATCATTTAAAAGAAATCAAACCCTACTTGGAATAAACGTTCGACCTCGGGAATATAACGTTTATTGATCACAAATAAAATCACATGATCCTCAGCTCGAATAACGGTGTCATGGTGGGTGATAATAACTTCTTCACCGCGTACAATAGCGCCGATGGTGGTGCCTGGAGGTAGATTGATCTCATCAATGCGCCTATCAACTACTAATGAGGATTTTTTATCACCATGGGCGATAGCCTCTAGTGCCTCAGCAGCACCACGACGCAGCGAATGAACGGCAACAATATCACCACGGCGGATATGGGCGAGTAGTCTACCAATGGTTGCTTGTTGTGGCGATAATGCAATATCAATACTGCTGCTTTCGATCAAATCAACATAGGCAGCACGGTTGATCAATGACAGCACCTTTCGTGCCCCCAAACGCTTGGCTAACATCGCTGATAAGATATTGGCTTCATCATCATTGGTGAGCGCACAAAATAGATCGATGTTACCAATATCTTCTTCTTGTAACAGTTCTTCATTGGCAACATCACCGTGTAGCGTAATGGTGTTAACAAGTTCTTCAGATAGAAATCTAGCACGATCCTCATTAGCTTCAATCAGTTTTAGCTGATATTTGCTGTCTAGTGCTTTAGCAACGCGCATGCCGATTTGACCGCCTCCAGCAAGCATAATACGTTTGTAAGGTTTGTCTAAGCGGCGCAATTCAGCCATCACCGATAGGATGTCTTTGCTAGCAGCAATAAAAAACACTTCATCCTCGGCTTCGATAATGGTGTTTGCTTTGGGAATAATGGGGCTACCATTTCTAAAAATAGCAGCAACGCGCGTTTCTACCTTAGGAATATGTTCACGCAGTTCAGACAGCGGGCTACCAACAAGCGGGCCGCCATAAAAGGCTTTAACTGCCACTAGCTGTACTTTGCCATCCGCAAAGTCAAGCACCTGTAAAGCATCAGGGTGTTGAACCAAGCGTTCGATATAGTCTGTGACTAACTGCTCAGGACTAATTAACATGTCTATGGCAAAGGCATCATCATTGAATAGTTCAGGTTTTAACAAGTATTCGTTGCTGCGAATGCGGGCGATTTTTGTAGGAGTGTGATAGAGCATGTGGCAAATCTGACAGGCAACAATATTGGTTTCATCACTATCAGTTACCGCAAGAATGAGATCGGCATCTTCAGCGCCTGATCTAGCGAGCACATCCGGGTGTGAGGCATGCCCTTGCACAGTACGAATATCATAGTGATCTTGTAGCACTTCTAACAGTTCGCTATTTTCATCAACAACCGTAATATCATCATCTTCGCGAGCAAGTGTTGCCGCAACGGATGATCCTACTTGACCTGCTCCTAAAATAAGAATTTGCATGGTGAGCCTTGTATCCTAAACTTGTTTTGCGTCAATGTCTAAAGTGCGTAGCTTGCGATAGAGGTGAGTGCGCTCCATTCCTGCTAACTTGGCTGCTTTGCCGACATTGCCTTCGGTTTGTTTTAATTTTCGCAACAGGTAAATGCGCTCAAATTGTTCTCTTGATTGCCGTAAGGGCAAATCATAATTGATGGTACTCTCGGTGATCCCCGTACTTGAGGCTTCTGTTTTTAAGGCTTGCTCTACCGCTGCTATATCAATTTCTTTGTCATCACCCAAAACCAGTAGTCGCTGGATTACATTTTTTAATTCTATAACATTGCCTTGCCAATGGTAATTTCGAAGTCGATTTTGTGCGGCAACAGTAAAATGGCGATAAGGTAGCTTACCCTGCGCTGTTTGCTCATCAACAAAATAATGCACTAAATCAGGTATATCTTCTATATGTTCCCTAAGTGCGGGAATAGAAAGGGTAATGCTATTAATTTGATAGAGTAAGCCTTCAAGAAAATCACCTTGATTTATGGCCTTTTCAAGTGAATATTGCGTCGCACAAATCAATTGACAGTTATTTAGTTTTTGGTTATCAATTAAATGAGATAGCAATGCTTGCGCATTAGCAGGCAGTAGTGCAATATCGTTAATAAAGAGGCAGCTATTATCAGCGAGCGAGATCAGTTTGTTGCTATCAGTAGGAAAGCTTTCTGGTGTTAGCTCAATAATCTTGTTGGCAGAAAAAGCACCTAACTGGTGCAAATAGCGGGCAAAACAGTGTTTACCCACCCCGTCTTCGCCTTGCAATAATATTGGCATACCATGCTTGGCGACACGCTGAGATTGTTCACGTAATAATGTTAATTGTGTGCTTTTACCCACTGGTTCTACTATTGACTGTTGTTCAAGAATAGTTTGTTTTTGGTGATGTTGTAGTGCTGACTCAATGCTACGTAACAGCTTGGCTATGGATACGGGTTTTTCAATAAAATCAGTAGCACCTAAGCGAGTGGCTTCAATCGCAGTTTCAATAGTACCGTGCCCCGACATCATAATAATGGTGGTATTGGCATTAAGCTGTTTAAACTCTTTTAATAGGCTAATACCGTCGATATCTGGCATCCAGATATCTAATAAAATAACATCAGGCTGCTGAGCAGCAAAAGAGATCCGTGCTTCGGCACCATTGGCCGCGGTAGTTGCTTGGTAGCCTTCATCCTTGAGAATATCTTTGATAAGTTCACAAATGTCTGGTTCATCATCAACAATTAAAATTAGGGGTGATTGATCACTCATATTTAACGGTTACCTTCATCTTCATTTAATGGCAAGTGTATTATTATACTTGCTCCATTATCACTATTTTCTGCCCATACATGACCATGATGCTCTTCAATTATTTTTTTAACAATAGCTAGACCTAAGCCCGTGCCTTTCTGCTTGCTGGTAGCATAAGGTTCGAAGATTGAGTTGATCTTTTCATCCGTGATCCCTGGGCCATGATCACGAATTATTATTTCTAATAGTGACAAGTCATCTTGGGTGATGGTGTGGTAACTTAATACTATATCGACCTGCATATCAGCATCTTCACTCGCCTCGATAGCATTTTTAAGCAGATTATGTAGCACTTGCCTAAAACGATTGGCATCAACATCAAGCTTTATTGCTTGTGGGCTGTTAAGCAGTGTAAATTGATGGTTAGGGTTACTTTGATAAAGTATTAGCACCTCGCGAATTAATGCGCCGATATCTTGAAGGCTTAATGTAAGTCCAGGATTGCGGGCATAATCAGAAAAGTCGTTCACCATGCTTTTCATTGCTTCTACTTGCTGGACGATGGTACTGGTTAGCTTGGTTAACGTATCTGTTTGATCGGCGGGTAATAGGGGCAGATATTTATGTTGTAAGCGTTCAGCCGATAATTGGATAGGTGTGAGTGGGTTTTTGATCTCATGGGCGAGCCGTTTGGCAACCTCTCCCCATGCGGCATTACGTTGCGCTTGTAACAGCGCGGTAACATCATCAAACACAATAACATAACCCGCATTATCAGGCAGAGGCGTACCATTACACATTAAGGTTTGCATGCCTTTCTGTTGCCGTATTTCAATTTGTTGCTGCCAGCTTTTTTTTAAGGAAAAGTGCTGCTCTATGACTAGGGTGAGCGGATGTAGTTTAGGGTGGTGGTCGCTTAAACTACTGACCACTCCTTCAATATGCTGTTGTAAATCAATACCTAAAAGTTTGCTACTGGAAATATTTGCCGTACGCAGAAACTGTCGACTATCAAAGGTGATAACACCGCTAGATAAACTACCCAGCACCGTGGCAAGATGGTTGGTTTGTTGTTCTAGTTTGCGATGGCTGTTTTGATTAGCATTGCGGGCATGGGTAAGTCGCTGTGTCATTTGGTTAAATGAGCGCACTAAAAAACCAACTTCATCATGGCCTTGAGCCGTTAATTGCATATTGTAATTGCCCGCCGCCACTGCTTGTGTGCCCGCCGCGAGCTCTTGTAGAGGCTCTACGATCCGCCGTGAAATCCAAATAGCAAACCAAATTGAAGCTAAAGCAGTTAATAACACAATTAAACTGAGGGTGAGGGTGAAGATAGTAATCAAGGGTTTGCGAAGGTAGCTCAGCTCCTTATAATCAGCATAGGCATAGTGAACAGTCCTACCTAATGAACTTAATCGTTGGTCAACCGGAAATATAACTTGTAAAAACTGCACTTGTTGTACAGATGGTTTGTGGGGCAGTCGCACCGCCGCACGTAATCGAAATTTGTCATCATTGGGTTCGAGACTGATATAGTCCTCTTGTTGTTTAATTTGATTAAAGATGGTTTCACTAGGACGCTCAGGAAGAAGGATAGAGTTATTTTCATTGCTTGACACGATAAGCCGACCTTCTAGGTTCCAAATGCTTAATTCTATGGCACCACTAAGCTTAGTTAGCTCATGTAAATTATGGTTGAGATCGGCTTCCGGTAGCTCGCTTAAAACGCCAGACATTATGCGGGTTTGCCTGAGCATTGTCCGCATTCTAATGCCCAAAGAGGTTCGAGTTAGCTCTAAAGCATGGCTTAAGGCTTGTTCAACTTGAATATCAAACCAACTGTTAATACCTCGGTGTAAGAAATGTACGGAAAAGCTATACACAATGGTAGTTGAAACAAGAATGAGTAACACAAATAGGCTGACCAAGCGAACAGTGAGTCGGGAGCCTTCAACGTGGTTTTTGTAGTCACGATAAAGCTTATAAACGCTGCGGCTTAGCAAGGCAAGCAAGAGCAGGGCAATAGTAATTGCCAAACCAAAAATAAACAGGAATAAATCATTGAAGCGAGCGCTATCTTGTGTGACCGCACTAAGAAAATACGCCATAATAATTAATAATACGGCTAAGTATAAATAAGGTGCAGTACCGGAGCTAAGCCGCTTTATTAATGTTAATCCCATTGCGCAGATACCCAAGGGCTGGCAAGTTGCCATTTTTTAGAAATAAGTGCGCCAGGACGCATCGGCGTGGGTAATGCGTAGAGATCTAACTCACTGCGTAATTGTAGTGATAGGTTCTGTGTTTCTGTCATGTATTCAGGAGGAAGGCTTAAGGCATTAATGCTTCCCAGTGTTTGCAAAGCATCATCAAGAGAAGGGAAGGTATTACGATAGTGTGTACCTAGGTTTTGCACAACATATTGTTGCGATAGTGCATGGTAGCGAAGTTCATATCGAATTTCAGTGAGCCAGGACGTACTGTCCCATATCCAGTACTTGCCTAATAAAGGGGTGTGTCGAACCAGCCTTATTTGTTGCGAGAACACGATAGGAACACTATTTTTTATTGCTTCTTTAACGCGCTCAGTAAGCGGGTAGGCGATTTGAGCGTTAAGCACATAGCCATTACCAATTTTAGTGATACGAGCCGACTCTATACTAAAGCTGTAAGCATAAGCGGGTATGCTAATTAGCAATAGTAGAAGCAGTTTAGCGATGCTGGATGCAGGCATAATAAAAACCATCTAAGTTATCATCACCGGGCAAGCGTTGGTAGCCAAATTGTTGCCGTGTTGCGGGTGCTTCGAAAGGCTCAACTTGTTGCGTGTCAGGATGTTGTGCTAAAAAATGCGCTATTTGTTGTTCATTTTCTTGCTTTAATGCTGAACAGGTAGTGTAGACCAATAAGCCCCCCGGCTTCAATAGCGGCCATAAATTATCTAAAAGACGTTGCTGTTGCGCGGCCAATGCTGCAATGTCATCAGGGCGGCGTAATAGCTTAATATCAGGGTTGCGGCGAATAACACCGGTGCCAGAGCAGGGCGCATCAATTAAGATCCTGTCAAAGTGCTGACCATTCCACCATGACTTTGTTTCAGCTGCATCTGCTGCAATCAGCGTTGCTTGAAGATTAAGTCGTGCCATATTTTGTTCGATGCTTTGCAAGCGGTTTGGTGCAATATCAACTGCGGTAACATTATTATCGGGATAATGCTCAAGAATATGCCCTGTTTTTCCTCCGGGAGCGGCACAGGCATCAAGGATCTGCAGATCTGGTTTTAAATCTAAAATTTTGGCAACAAGCTGGGCGGCACCATCTTGAACGGATACCTCGCCTGTGGAAAAGCCGGGCAAAGCATAGACATCACAAGGTGTTTCTAAGAGCACCCCGTCGGGGCAATGTTCAATTGCATGTGCATTAATGTTTGCTGCGGTGAGCTGGTCGAGATAATCATCGCGTGTGCCATATTGTTGATTTACGCGCAACATCATCGGTGGTTGCTGGTTATTTGCCGTTAAAATAGCTTGCCATTGTTCAGGCCAATCTTGTTTATAACGCTCTATAAGCCAATCAGGGTGCGCATAGTGAGCAGATCGGTGTGTCACAAGCAAGGCGTTGATGTCGTCTTGCTTACGTTGATAATTGCGTAAACTGGCATTAATTAAGCCGGTTGCCCATGGTTTGCCAAGTATTTTACAGGCGTTAACCGTTTCAGATATGGCAGCATGAGCAGGGATGCGCATATTGCGCAACTGATATAAGCCACACAATAATAAAGCGGCAATATCGACCTCTTTTGCCCGCAAGGGTTTATTGAGTAGTTGTTGGCTAATAAATTCTAATTGTGAGTGCCAGCGAATGACACCATAACAAAGCTGTTGGCATAAACTACGTTCATTATCGGCAAGCTCAAGTAATGCGGGTGCTAATATGACATTTAGGGCATGTTTTTTTTGAACAAGCTTAGCAATCACGTGTGCGGCGGTTGAGCGGGCATTGGGTTTTGCACTAGGTTTTTTCATAATGTGGGACGAATAGTTGTTCTCTATGGGAGCCATGAATAAGTCATGGACGAAATGAAGTAACCGCGAAGGTAAATAGCTTGCGTCAAAAATGTTCAGTTTTAAGGCGGAAAACACAGGTAATAGTGCCCTATAGTAATGGAAATTATGGGAAAACCTAGTTCAAACAAGCTTTTCCGTAGCAGTCGTTTTATTCTCGGACAGCCTGCAAGCCCAGTAGTTCACCAATTATTGGGGTGTTGGCATTTAGGAAGTCAGCAATTGGCATAGCGCGCTTTCCAGGGATTTGAACCTGTTGCAAGCGCAAGAGCCCGTCTCCCGTTGCCACGCTAATGCCATTACGGTCAACGGCAACTATTTCTCCAGCCTTTGCACTGCTGACTTGGTTTAGGGCTGTAGCCGCCCAAATACGAAAAACCTTATTTTGCCAGTGCGTTTGTGCAACAGGCCAAGGATTAAAGGCATTGATCTGGCGTGCAATTTGGCTGGCAGACTGTTGCCAATCAATGCCCGCTTCTTGTTTTTGTAATTTGCTAGCATAGCAACTCAAATTATCATCTTGGATCTCGGCATTTTGCTGTAATTCATCAATATTGGGTAAAATAGCCAACAGTGTTTGCGCTCCAAGTTGCGCCAAACGGTCATGTAGAATTTGAGCAGTATCATCAGTGTGGATTGGGCACGTTGCTCGTGCTAAAACCGGGCCGGTATCTAAGCCCGCTTCCATTTGCATAATGCATATTCCCGTTTGAGGATCACCAGCAAGGATCGCGCGCTGAATAGGTGCCGCGCCGCGCCAGCGAGGCAGTAGTGATGCGTGAATATTGATACAGCCCAGCTTGGGTGTATCCAGCACGGCTTGTGGTAACAATAAGCCGTAGGCGACAACAATCATTAAGTCTGCGTCGTAGTCTATTAGGGTTTGTTTTACATCCGCCTCTTTAAAATTTGGCGGTTGTTCAACCGCAATGCCTGTTTCCATTGCAAGCTGTTTAACAGGGCTGGCGGTTAATTTCCTACCTCTGCCAGCAGCACGATCAGGCTGTGTATAAACGGCACATATTTCATGCTTTGTTGTTAACAAGGCTGTTAATATTTCAGCGGCAAATTCGGGTGTGCCTGCAAAGATAATTCGCATATTACTTATTTTGTTTGGCTTGTTTTTCTAGACGTTTTCTTATCCGCTGGCGTTTTAAATTACTGATGTAATCAACAAAAAGTTTACCGTCTAGATGATCAATTTCATGTTGAATACAGGTTGCTAGTAATTCATCAGCATCTAATTCAAAAGGGGTGCCATCTTGATCTAAAGCTTTAACACGCACGGTATCAGCGCGTGTAACCAGCTCATAGGCCTCAGGCACGGATAAACAGCCTTCTTCATGTTCACGTTCGCCGTTTTTTTCAGTTATCTCTGGGTTGATAAAAATAATAGGTGATGCTTTATCTTCAGAAACATCAATCACAACAACACGCTGTTGCACATTCACTTGAATCGCTGCCAGACCAACGCCGGGAGCTGCATACATTGTTTCCAACATATCTTGTGCAAGCTGGCGGGTTTCCTCTGTCACAGCTTTAACAGCCACCGCTTTTTTGCGTAAACGGGGATCCGGAAAATGAAGAATATCAAGTAAAGCCATAAAATATAGGTTGTCTCTCTGTACTATTGATACCATTGTAATACGCTTAGCGGGCTTTGTATAACTTACAGTTGCGCGGGCAGGTGCTTGTTAGTAGAAATGAGCATTATTTATGGCTGTTGGTGTTTGCGATATAATTAAGTGGCTATTTTGCGCAAAAAACAGAGAAGCGTATACCTCTTTAGAAAGTGTAGAGTCACTTGTTTAGGGGGGTTCTCAACTGTTTTATATACGCTGTTAAAACTTAAAGTAATAGGTTACAAGTAAGCGATGACATTCTAATATAACTGGGTTTTACGTGACTTATCGCTGGTTTTTAGTCAAAAAGTTGCTATAAGGCTTGATTAGCGTTTAGGCTTGTACCAGATTACCGTCTATGTATGCCTAAATTTTAAGACGGTTTTAAAAATTCCCGTGAGGATATTTGAATGATTAGACGTATCTATATTAGTTTGTTTTTTGTTTTTGTTAGCTTTTCAGTGATTGCTGCTGAGGTGGAGTTGAATGAAAATTACCCACAAGAATATGTGGTTGTAAAAGGTGACACACTATGGGATATTTCAGGAAAATTTCTTAAATACCCTTGGCATTGGCCTGAAATCTGGAGTGTAAACCCACAAATTGAAAATCCACACTTAATTTATCCTGGCGATCTGTTGTGGCTGGCAGACTGTGATGGTAAACCTTGTATTAGGCTAACGCGTGGTCCAAGAAGTGGTAGGTTATCACCCGAAATGCGTGAAATTGAGTTAGATGCAGCCATTACAACGATTCCTTTATCGGCTATAGGTCCCTTTCTGTCACGCCCAAGGGTTGTTGGTGAGGAGGTGTTAGATGCCGCACCTTATGTTGTTGCAGGCTCTGAAGAGCGGCTAATTTCAGGTGCGGGGGATAGGGTTTATGTGCGTGGAATAGATATAGGTAGTGGCAAGAGATATAATGTTTTCCGTGAAGGTATTGTCTATCAAGATCCTGATACAGAGGAAATTTTAGGGTTTGAAGCGATTTATCTTGCGGATGCTCGGATTCAAAAAATGGGCGATCCTGCTACTGTAGAATTACTCACAACATCACGCGAAGTTAGGATTGGTGATCGCTTATTAGAAGTAGATGAGACTAATTTTGAGTTGAACTTTATTCCGCGCCAGCCTACACATGAAGTTGATGGGTTGATTATTTCTGTATTTGATGGTGTTTCACAAGTAGGTCAATATCAGGTGATAGTGTTGAATCGAGGCGTAAGAGAGGGGCTTGAAGTTGGGCATGTGGTTTCTATTTATCAGAAAGGTAAGACGATAAAAGATCTGGTACTTTCTGGCGCGGAAGAAGAAGATTTTTTTAATCTGAAGAATAGAGATACTAGAAATGAAATGGTTACATTGCCTGATGAGCGTGCGGGTGTTGCGATGGTCTTTAAGACCTATGAAAAAGTGAGTTACGCGATTGTTATGAAAGCGACGCGAGCGATTCATGTTGGTGATAGAATAAGTGACGTAGACTAAAGACGTTTTTTAAGGAGAATTGTTACCCTGAAAAGCTTTGCTGATCCGCAGCGATCACTAGCCTGCTGGTTGGCGTTGCATCACACCCCAGGCGTTGGACCAGTAACCTTCGCACGATTATTGGCACAATACGGTGATCCGGAAGCGGTCTTTGCTGCGCCTAAACAGGCAGAAAATGTGTCCGTTCGGAGCCGAGAAGCATTAATAAAACCAGATTGGGATAGGGTAGAAAAAGAGTTAGCGTGGTTTGATGATGAGCCTGATCGACACATTATCACTTTACATGATCCACGTTATCCAGAATTACTTAAACAAATAGCCGATCCCCCTAGCTTATTATTCGTTCAGGGTGATGTTTCGTTATTATCTCATTGGCAAATTGCTATGGTGGGAAGCCGTAATCCCTCTGCATCAGGGCGCGACACCGCCTATGAGTTTGCCCGTTATATAGCACAAGGTGATATTGCTATTACCAGTGGATTGGCGATGGGTATTGATGCTGCTGCCCATCGAGGCGCTTTAGCGAGCCAAGGTAAAACAATCGCTGTCATTGGCACGGGCTTGGACAATGTTTATCCAGCAAAAAATCGTGGTTTAGCAGATGATATTGCATTAAAAGGGGCGTTAGTAACGGAATTTGCACTTGGAACATTACCTGTTGCACAAAACTTCCCTCGGCGTAACCGCATTATTAGCGGGCTATCTTTAGGAACGGTTGTGGTTGAGGCGGCGATCCGTAGTGGCTCATTAATTACAGCGCGAATGGCTTTAGAGCAAGGTAGGGAAGTTTTTGCTATTCCGGGATCAATTCACAATCCACTTGCTCGTGGCTGTCACCGCTTAATCCGTGAAGGGGCAAAACTAGTTGAAACGGCTCAAGATATATTAGAAGAGTTAGGATCGCTGGCTGGCGCCCAGCGTTTAGCCGAAATAGAGCAGGTCGAACCAAAGGATCAGCTAATGAATGATGATGCAGATTACCACCTCTTGTTCAAATATTTAGGCTATGACCCAATAGAAATAGATATAATAATACAAAAAAGTGGATTGACGGCAGAGGTGGTTTCCTCCATGCTATTATTATTAGAATTACAAGGTCAAGTTGAATCTTTGCCAGGTGGGCGTTATGTCCGCATCAGTTCATAAGGAAGACTGATCAAGTCATAATTGTTTTATGCTGGCTGAAACATACATTTCCAAGTAGTTTGGGTATATTTCATCTCAACCTAAATTCAACCAGAGCTTCCATGAGGAAAAAAATGAAAGAAAATGTATTTGACGTGTTGTTGTATTTGTTTGAGAACTACATTGATACTGATGAATTAGAAAAACCTGATCAAGACACCTTAGAAATAGAGTTAGAGCTTGTAGGTTTTCCAGAAAGTGAGATTCATAAAGCATTTCAATGGCTAGAAAGTATGACCGTGGTTGGGCAACAATCAACAACAGAACCTTCAGATCAAGATGTAGTAATGCGCCACTATACGCGGCAGGAACAACAAAGGTTAACGCTTGAATGCCGAGGCTACTTACTGTTTTTGGAGCAGGTAGGCGTATTAGATGCGGGTACACGAGAAATAGTGATAGAGCGTTTATTCGCGCTAGACACCGATGAAATTGATTTAGACCAGATGAAATGGGTGGTGTTGATGGTATTATTTTTTCAACCAGATCGTGACGTAGCCTATGCGTGGATGGAAGATTTGGTTTTTGAAGATATAGAAGCTATTGTTCATTAAAAAGCAGTTAGTGAAAGCTGGTAGTCCTTCAATATGATAATGATAGGTTCAGTCAGCGTTCACGGCAAGGCGCGTCTTGCCGGCAATGGTCGCTGAACCCATATTGAAGGACTATTAGTGTTGTGAAGTCTCTTCACAAAATAACGCATAATATTACAGCTTGATTTGGTAAGGAAGATATGGAAAATAAATTAGTCATTGTAGAATCTCCTGCAAAGGCAAAAACAATCAAAAAATACCTTGGTAAAGGCACAGAAGTACTTGCCTCATATGGTCATGTTCGCGATTTACTTCCTAAGGAAGGCGCGGTTGATCCTAATAATGATTTTGCGATGAAATACCAAGTTATTGATCGCAATAGTAAACATGTTGATGCTATCGCAAAAGCAATGAAAAAAGCAGACACTCTCTATCTGGCAACGGATCCAGATCGCGAAGGGGAAGCCATTTCATGGCACCTTTATGAGTTGTTAAAAAAACGTGGTGTGCTTAAAAATAAAGCAATACACCGGGTGGTTTTCCACGAAATTACCAAACAAGCAGTGAATGATGCGGTGGCTAATCCGCGAGAATTATCAATGGATATGGTGAATGCCCAGCAGGCGCGCCGAGCATTGGATTATTTGGTTGGTTTTACCTTGTCGCCACTGCTATGGAAAAAAGTACGTCGAGGCTTATCTGCTGGTCGAGTACAAAGCCCCGCGTTGCGAATGATTGTTGAACGCGAGCTTGAGATTGAAGCCTTTGTGCCACAAGAATATTGGACGATAGAAGCGGATGCCGCAATAAAGAAGAAAGAATTTGAAGCGAAACTGAGCCATTTTAAAGGTGAAAAACTATCACAATTCACGGTTAATAATGAGCAGCAGTCTGCGGATGTTGTTGAAGTCTTAAATAAGGCCGCAGAAGGTAAGTTACTGGTTGTTAAAGTTGATAAAAAACAGCGCAAACGAAACCCCGCTGCACCTTTTACAACGTCAACATTACAACAAGAAGCTTCTCGAAAGTTAGGCTTTGGGGCACAGCGCACTATGAGTGTTGCCCAGCAACTGTACGAAGGTACCGATACCGGTGAGGGCGCGGTAGGTTTAATCACTTATATGCGTACTGACTCAGTCACGCTGGCAGGAGAAGCGGTTGAAGAAATTCGAGACTTTATTGCCGAAAAATACGGTACGATTGCAGTGCCGGCTAAGCCACAAGTATATAAAACAAAATCAAAAAATGCTCAAGAGGCGCATGAGGCGGTGCGAACCACTTCAATTTTGCGTACCCCCGAACTATTAAAAGCGTATTTATCGTCGGATCAACTAAAGCTTTATACCCTTATTTGGCAGCGGACTATTGCCAGCCAAATGATCCACGCAACGATGAATACCGTAGCAGTTGATCTTGGCTGTGGATCAGGCAATACCTTCCGAGCGAACGGCTCAACAGTGGTCAATCCTGGCTTTATGAGCGTCTATCTTGAAGGTAAAGATGATACCGCTAAATCAGACAAAGATGAACGCTTGTTACCTGCAATGGAAGTGGGTGATATTGTCGATCTTAAAGCGATTCGTCCAGAACAGCATTTTACCGAGCCACCACCACGATTTAGTGAAGCCAGCTTAGTTCGCGCACTAGAAGATCACGATATTGGTCGACCATCAACCTATGCCAGCATTATTTCTACATTATTACAGCGTGAATATGTCAAGTTAGAGAAGAAACGCTTCCATCCCACAGATGTTGGACGTGTGGTAGGAAAATTTTTAGCTAAGCATTTTGCTAAATATGTTGATTATGATTTTACCGCTAAGCTTGAAGATGATCTTGATGATATTGCGCGTGGTGAAAAAGAATGGATCCCATTATTGCGCAAATTTTGGGGACCATTTAAAGAGCAAGTTGAGACCAAAGATAAAGAAGTTCAGCGCAGCGATGTCACCCAAGAAGATATAGGTGAAGATTGCCCAAAATGTAGCAAACCATTATCAAGCCGACTGGGGCGTAGTGGTCGTTTTATCGGTTGCACAGCTTATCCAGAATGTGATTACACCCGAAATATTGACGGTGAAGAAACAATAGCGAGTGAACCCGAAGTAGTTGAAGACCGAAAATGTCCAAAATGTGAATCTGATTTATGGGTGCGAACAGGTAAATACGGCAAATTTATCGGCTGTAGTAGCTATCCAAAATGCAAGCATATTGAGTCATTAGAACAGCCAACAAATACCGATGTTAGCTGTCCTCAGTGTAACAAGGGTGAGATCCTTGTTCGCAAATCACGCCGTGGTAAAATCTTCTATTCCTGCTCTGAGTATCCAGATTGTGATTATGCACTGTGGAATGAGCCGGTGAAAGAAGCATGCCCAGACTGTAAATGGCCGATTATAACGATTAAAACGACTAAAAGCCGTGGCACAGAAAAAGTCTGTCCTCAAAAAGAATGTGGGTTTAGTGAGAAAATAGCATCATAACTGCGGTAATAGGCGGTTGCTAGTGGTGCAATTTGCTTAGCAATTTATCTAATTGATTAGCGAAGGCGTGGCGATCAGTTTGGCTTAATGCAGGGGGGCCGCCGGTATTAACACCACTGGAACGAAGAGACTCCATAAAGTCACGCATCGTTAAGCGCGCTTTAATATTTTCAACGGTATACAGCTCACCTCGCGGGTTAAGCGCGTATCCACCTTTTTCTATTACTTCTGCGGCAAGAGGAATATCGCCGGTAATTACTAAATCACCTTCGCCAAGTCGAGCGACAATTTCATTATCTGCCACATCGAAGCCATGGGTAACTTGTAGAAAGTTAATATAAGGCGATGGCGGCACACGTAAAGCATGATTTGCGACTAGTGTAGTGTTAATTTTAGTCCGTATTGCTGCTCGGAATAAAATCTCTTTAATTACTGTAGGACACGCATCGGCATCAACCCATATTTTCATTTAGTGCGCCCTTTACGCTACCCATTTTTGTTCAATTATATGACAAAGATCTTACAAGTGGGTTGCTAATTTACCTGAAAATGGAATAAGCAAAGTGTTTATCCCCACAATATTATGGATTAGGTTTGACTTAATCAGCGGCTCCTTAAATAACTCAGGAGATGGGCTAAATATCTTGCAGCCAGCCACTAAAATAAATGTGTTGGATAGCTGTTTTTATCTAATGTTCAGCGGACTTATCATTCTCTTTGTTAGCTACTTCTTTTATCAATTGCCGCGCAAAACGCTTAACTTCAAGATCATAGAGTGCTAATTGCCCACCTGTTCTTATCGCACTCATCGCCAGCCCGCCAATGATCATTAATAATAAAACAGCTAAAACCCATGCTAAGAAATAAGAAATCCTAAGAGAGTCATCTGCTTTGGCAGCTTCAGGGGGTGTAGATGCATTAGTGGTGTCAATATTCAAAGCACTTGCAGTAAATGATGACAGGGCATTATCAAGGTTTGAACCCTGATCAATAGCGTCAGCAAAACGTTCGATGCGTTGAGGTTCATCATAGAGATCCCATGCTTCAAAAATGACTTTAATGCCAACATAAAGACCAATGATTAACATCAGCAAACCAAGTGAGCGTACAATAATAGATAAAAAATCAGTGGTTTTTGAAATGTTTCGCATAATATTACCTATAATTATTTAAATAAGTTGAACTTGGGGTAAGAATAGCCAGAACCATCTTAATTTACAAGTCGTTACAAAATAATAATAGATGGCTTTAGCAGGTATATACCCGTAATCATTCAATCTGTAACAACAGACCAAAAGCTAGAAAACCAGCCCTTCGTTACAATGCTTGGCACAGAAAATTGCTCCTGCATTTTCTGCATACAGTCCATCCATGGACATAAAGGGCTAGCCATTACCTGCGCATTGCGCCTTGTTCTGGCTTCCTATTTTTGCCCTGAATCTTCACACATTGGTATAGTATGCTCGTTTGTTAATGTGCTTATTGGAGGGGAGGCTAGTGCGAGTAAATAATTATGACTGATAACACACAAACATCTGCAATAAAAAGAATATTTTGGATTGCTACTTTTGCCTATATTGGGTTTGGAATGCTCATATTTGTGACTCATAGTAATATGATTTATCATCCAAACTTAATAGCGAGTGATTTTAATAACTGTCCTGCGTTTGCCGATAGCGAAAAAATAAACATTAATGGCACTAGAGCCTATTACAAAAATAATAATGCGTATAATATTATTGTAGTATACAACGGTAATGCTGGCTCTGCCTGTGATAGGTCATATCTGAGAAGTATTTTTGAACGATACAATTATTCGTTTCTTTTTGTTGAATACATCGGATATGGTGGCGATGACAGGACACCGTCACGCAAAGGTTTGTTCAATGATGCGGAAAATATTACAGAACTGCTGAAAACAAAAACATATACCAACACTTTTATATTAGCTGAAAGCCTAGGAACGGGTGTTGCCAGTTATCATTCAACACTTATGCCTATAAAGGCAATGATTTTTATGACTCCGTTTGATTCTCTAATTAATGTAGCAAAAACAAAATTTCCAATCTATCCTATGTTTCTCTTAGAAAAATTCTCCGATGAGAATTATGACAACCTTGAATTGTTGCAAAATTATCAAGGAGAATTAAAAATAATTCATGGAACTACTGACAGAATCATTAGCTTCAAACATGGTAAGGCACTGTATGACGGTATAAATAGCCCCACAAAAAAATTGTTCCCAATTGAAGGGGCAGGCCATAACAACCTTTATAATTTTGAGGAAGTTTGGGAGATAATTTCTAAGTTTTTATCAAAAAATCAGCACAAAACTTGAAAATGGTGGCTTAAATTTACTGCATTAATACTTGACCACTACAGTTCTAGGCTGTAGGATTTCGTGTTGATATTGATGAGATTCAGCATCCTGATGGTCGAGTTTTAGTGTTTCATATTTCTTCCCGACCCCGTGGTACAGCTTATCATCTAGGCGGTGTTTATTTGATGCGGGTAGGACAGTCTTTAAGCCCGATGAGCGAAGATCAACTTCGGCAGGTTTTTTCTGATGGTGATCCTGACTGGTTGGCTGAACCATCAAAGCGTGGTTTGTCTGGTTAGGAAGTGGTCGATCTTCTCGACACACAAACTTATTTTGAGTTACTCAAGTTACCATATCCAACAGAGAAAGCCAGTGTTGCGTTGCAATGCTTGGCACAGA
>CAYTAM010000004.1:0-21008 GCA_964435685.1 uncultured Methylophaga sp.
AGCGACACTTTTTTCTGCGCCTAATTCTAATCGACTTAATCAGAGACTCCTTAAAGATCGTCATTATAACCTAGGTTCTTCAACATACGCTCATTATCACCCCAACCTTCGCGCACTTTAACCCACAAGCGTAAAAATACTTTACGATCAAACAAGCGTTGCATTTCAAGTCGTGCACCTTTTCCTACCGATTTAAGCAACGCGCCTTTTTTACCAATAACAATTGATTTTTGCCCATCACGCTCAACATAAATCACCGCGCCAATACGGTACAATTTTTCTTGGTCATCAAATTGCTCAATTTCAACGGTAATGGAATAAGGTAATTCCTGCCCCAAGTGACGGAATAGTTGCTCCCGCACCAGTTCTGCCGCTAAAAATCGTGAACTACGATCAGTAAGCTGATCTTCTGGGAAGATTAACTCTCCCTCGGGCATTAACTGGGTGACCTCAGCTTCTAACTGATCCATATTGATACCGCGACGGGCAGAAATAGGTAACACATTAGCAAAATCGAATTTATTAGATAACTGTTCAATATGAGGTAACATCACCTCTTTATCTGCTAATTTATCCATTTTATTGATCACTAAAATAACAGGCGCTTTAGCACTTTGTTGTAGCCGCTCCAAAACACGCTCATCCTCATCCGTCCAATTGATGCCATCAACTACAAACAGGATCACATCAACATCATTAATTGATGATGCCGCCGCACGATTCATATAGCGATTCATCGCCCGCTTATCATTAATATGAAGCCCTGGCGTGTCGACATAAATCAATTGGCTATGATCCGATGTTTTAATACCCAGTATACGATGGCGCGTGGTTTGAGGACGACGAGAAGTAATACATAGTTTTTGCCCTAATAGCCGATTTATTAAGGTCGACTTTCCCACATTAGGACGACCGATAATCGCCACATAACCTGATTTAAACGCACTGTCTGTCATAATTTCTCTTCTAGCAAAGTCAGTGCGCGTTCCGCTGCTTTTTTTTCAGCTTTTCGATGGCTATTGCCTTGCGCTATTACCGGTTTTTTTAACAACTCAACGTGACACGATGCTTCGAACAAAGGAGCGGTACCCTTCGTTTTTACTTCGCTAACATTGTAGATCGGCAGGGGGTGTTTGCGGCTTTGTAATAATTCTTGTAAACGTGTTTTTGGATCTTTAATAATTTCATCAATATCAATTGATTGCAGTCGCTCATCAAATAAATGTAATATTAAATCTTTGGCTTGTTGTAAACCACTGTCTAGGTAATAAGCACCCAAAATAGCTTCCACTGCATCTGCCAAAATTGATTCTCGCCGAAAACCACCACTTTTTAATTCACCGGGCCCCAAAATCAACACTTCACCCAAATTTAATTCTCGAGCAATTTCAGCCAGTGTCACTCCTTTTACTAAGGAGGCACGTAAGCGGCTTAATTTACCTTCTTTAACGTGAGGAAAACGGATAAATAATGCTTCAGCAATCACAAATCCTAAAATAGCATCGCCTAAATATTCTAAGCGCTCATTATTGTTAGTACCCATACTACGATGTGTTAATGCTTGCTGTAATAATTGCAGATCAGTAAAATTAATCTGCAAGGTTTCACATAATAATTTCTGCCTCTCTGCTATCATTGCTGTCGTAGACGCTTAGGCTCAACATCAATTTCTAACTCAAAACTACCGATTAAATCAATATGAGCAATAAAAGGTTCACGCACTTCATAATCAATATTGATTTTGGTTACAAAGGCATTATTTCTACCACGGTGGATTTCTACATTGTCTTTTTTAACACTATGAATATAACCGGTATTAAATCGTCTCATTAACATAACATTAACTTGTTGCTTGGTTAGCTTGTTATTCCTAAGCTCTTCTTCCATACCCTTCATAATATTTTGAACACTAAAATATTCTTGATACATCGGTATAATACGTATTGCTACCGTAGCAAAAAACGCAATTATTCCCAGTACAAGTACCCAGCTAATCAGTGTCATTCCACGTTGGTTCTTCATATTATTCCCCTGTTAGTTTATAGTGTTGCCAATACGTTCCCAAGCGATGCCTCGATCCCAACTCATCCAAATAAAAAAAGCTTTACCCACTAAATTAGCTTCAGGTACCGGGCCCCACACTCGACTATCATTACTATTATCACGGTTATCACCCATTACAAAATAATGTCCGTCAGCAATAACCATTTCACCTTCAAATCTCTTAATACTTGGATCTACCAACAATTGATGCTGATGGTCACCCAATTTCTCTGTACGTAATTCATAGTTCATCGGAACAATTCCCAGCAGGTCTATGTCTTTTTCTTGTACAGATTGCTCTATCGCTACACCGTTAATATATATGGTTTTATCAAAATATCCAAGCGTATCACCCGGCAAAGCAACAACACGTTTAATATAATCAACTTTAGGATTTTCAGGATATCTAAATACTGCCACATCACCACGTTGTGGCTCACCCATCTCAATGATCTTGGTATTAAGCACGGGCAGGCGTATCCCATAAGTAAATTTATTTACTAAAATAAAATCACCAATTCGTAATGTCGGTAACATTGAGCCAGAAGGGATCCGAAACGGTTCAGCAATAAATGAGCGAATGATCAACACCACTAAAATAATGGGGAAAAATGATCGGGCATATTCGACCATTATGGGTTCTTTTTGATCTTGTGCCCGTTGTGGCTTCCAAAATAGGCTGTCTAATAGCCAAATTATTCCCGTTACTGCAACGAGAAGCACCATAATTGCAGGAAAACTCATGTTATATCATATCCTTAATAGCTAAGATTTATCTAATTGTAATACGGCTAAAAATGCTTCTTGAGGCACATCCACTTTACCAATGGATTTCATCCGTTTTTTACCTTTCTTTTGCTTATCAAGCAATTTACGTTTACGCGATACATCGCCACCATAACATTTTGCGATTACATTTTTACGCATCGCCTTCACCGTTGAACGAGAAATAATATGGCCACCAATAGCGGCTTGAATGGCAATATCAAACATTTGCCGTGGGATCAGCTCTTTCATCTTCTCAACTAATTGCCGACCACGCGACACACTTTGTTCAGTATGGACAATAATTGACAGGGCATCAACACGCTCACCATTAATTAAAATATCTAATTTTACCAGTTTTGCCACTTGGAAGCGGGTAAAGTGATAATCTAATGAGGCATAACCTCGACTCACTGACTTAATTCTATCAAAGAAGTCTATAACCACTTCATTCATCGGCAGCTCATAGCTTACAGCCACTTGTTTTCCCATATATTGCATGGATTTTTGCACGCCACGCTTTTCAATACAGAGGGTAATCACCGCGCCCAAATATTGTTGGGGAACCAAAATATCTGCGATAACAAGAGGCTCACGAATTTCAGCAATGGATCCGGCATCAGGCAATAAAGAGGGATTTTCGATATTAAGGATCTCACCTTTTGCTGTTAACACTTCAAAAACAACGGTGGGCGCCGTGGTGATTAAATCAAGATCATATTCGCGTTCAAGTCGCTCTTGGATGATTTCCATATGCAATAAACCCAGAAAACCACAGCGAAAGCCAAAACCTAAGGCTTGTGAACTTTCAGGTTCAAAAAATAAAGAGGCATCATTCAGCCTTAGCTTGCCTAATGCTTCACGAAAGGTCTCAAAATCATCAGAGCTAACAGGGAACATGCCTGCATAGACTTGTGGTGTTGCTGACTTGAAACCAGGCAAGGCTTCTGTCGCACCATTACGAACATGTGTTAAGGTATCGCCTACGGGTGCGCCATCAATATCTTTAACACCCGAAATCACATAGCCCACTTCACCGCAATAAAGCCCATCACGCTCATTTCGCTTAGGCGTAAATACACCTACTTGCTCGACCTGATATTGCTGTCCCGTCGACATCACTTTGATCTTGTCGCGCTTTTTAATACTACCTTGGGTTACTTTCACTAAAGAAATAACGCCAACATAACTATCAAACCACGAATCAATAATGAGTGCCTTTAGCTCACCATCAGGGTCGCCCTTTGGTGCGGGGATACGCTCAACCAAGGCTTCTAATAAATCGTCAATTCCTAGGCCTGTTTTGGCACTACAACGCACTGCATCCATCGCATCAACGCCAATAATATCTTCAATTTCTTGGGCAACTTGATCGGGTTCTGCCGAGGGTAAATCAACTTTATTAAGCACTGGTAACACTTCTAAGCCAAGATCAATTGCGGTGTAACAATTAGCCACACTCTGCGCTTCTACACCTTGCGCAGCATCTACGACCAGTAATGCACCCTCGCAGGCTGCCAATGAACGGGATACTTCATACGAGAAATCAACATGACCTGGGGTATCAATAAAGTTTAAATGATAAACCTCACCATTACGCGCCTTGTAATCTAACGATACACATTGCGCTTTAATAGTAATGCCACGTTCTTTTTCAATATCCATAGAATCAAGAACTTGCGCCGACATTTCACGATCTGACAAGCCCCCGCAGATCTGAATAAAACGATCAGCAATGGTTGATTTACCATGATCAATATGAGCAATAATGGAAAAGTTACGGATATTATCCATAAATAATAGTTTACCTTCTAAACAGTAAAAAATCGGCTGATTCTGTTTAAGTCGAATCAGCCGATTAAATTCAAAGTTAGATTTTACGGCAAAACAGGCGTGCTGTCGTGCTTGAATTACTCAACCCGTGTTATTTAGACTCTTCGATCCGTAATGCTAAGAAAATAGTCCCTTGCCCACGTTGTATTAGAACGGGGATAGCCTTACCTTCTGGTAGCTTTTTAGCTATATCTAAAAACTGTTTTGCATCGGTTATTTTTTGGTTATTGATGCTGGAAATAATATCACCTCGACGGATCCCTGCCGCCGCCGCCGCACCTTGCTCTACACTCACTACAGTCACGCCATCTTCAATAGAATACTGCTCACGCTGCTCATCAGTTAAATCAGCTACTTCAATCGCTAAACGCTGATCCGTTAAACGATCTGGTTGACCACTATATTGAGCCACTTCATCATCTTCTGGTAATTGCTCAACGTTAACATTAAGTGTTTGGCGTTTATTATTGCGTATAATCACGACAGGCACTGACTCTCCTATTGTAGTACGTCCGACAATAGGCGGTAATGCCGATGATCTATCGATTTTCTTGCTATTAAATTCTAAAATAATATCGCCTACTTCAAACCCTGCTTTAGCTGCGGGGCTTTCAGGTAACACTCTAGAAATTAATGCACCTTGAGGTTTTTTCAGACCAAACGATTCCGCCAGTTCACGGGTTACATCTTGAATGACCACTCCTAACCAGCCGCGACTAACATAGCCTTGAGATTTAATTTGTGCGACCACTTCCATCACTACATCCATAGGAATGGCGAACGACACGCCCATAAACCCACCAGTACGGCTGTAAATTTGGGAATTAATACCCACCACTTCGCCATCTAAATTAAATAATGGCCCCCCTGAGTTACCCGGGTTAATGGCTACATCGGTTTGGATAAACGGCACATAACTATCACTAGGCAGACTGCGCCCAAGCGCGCTGACAATACCTGCTGTCGCTGAGTAATCAAAGCCAAAAGGTGAGCCTATCGCTAACACCCATTCCCCTACCTCTAATGCTTCAGAATCCCCTAACTTAACGGCTTTCAAACCTTTGGCCTCTATTTTTAATAACGCGACATCACTACGTGCGTCACTGCCTAGCAAGGTTGCTTCAAATTCATTTCTATCATTAAAGCGTACAATAATTTCATCGGCATCTTTAATAACATGATGGTTAGTTAAAATATAGCCGTCTGCTGATAATACAAAACCTGATCCTAATGAATGGGTTTCATAAGGTTGGCCACCCTGCCCACGACGCTCAAAGAAATGTCTAAACAACTCATCAAAGGGTGTACCTTCAGGCAACCTCATATTAGGGGGTAAATCCACTTGTTTGCGTTGATTCTTTTTTGTAGTACTGATATTAACAACGGCTGGGCTATTTTCAGCGACAAGCTCGGTAAACTCGGGGAAATTAGAACGTGCAAAAGCATTACTAGTTATTAATAAATAAGCCAATATTATGCTCAATCCAGCCCATGTTTTATAGTGTTTCATTATTGTTCCTCTGTAATATCGATAATTTTTGCTTGTATATTATTTTTACAATTCTTCAATCTTATTCGTACTAAATAAAACCCAATAAGTAGACCACTTAAACCTGAAAAAATTTCAATTATCTCATTAAAACTTAATGTTTTTGCTATTGCTGCAAAAATAAATAATAGCGCTAAGGGTGCGATATACATTAATAACGCCCCTTGCAGTAACGTTTTCTCGGGTATAGCGAGCTGTACCTGCTGACCGATATGTACATCGTTGGTTTTATTCACTGTAATTTCAGAAAAGCGCTTGCCAACATGTTCGCTTAACAAGCCTGTTCCACAACCTTGCTTTATCTTACAGGCACTACAGGTCGATTGCCGTTCGGCTTTTAACCAGACAGTTTTATCATCATACTGGGTAACAACTGCAGGCTGCTCAATCAATGCTATGGAGCCTCAACATATTGAATAGCGCCGCCTATTTTTTCAACTGTACGGGCTGGAACATCTCCTACTACCGTAATAAAGTGGGCGTTGACAATAGTGCCAAAGGCATTAACAGATCCCATTCGTGAACCACCATGTAAATGGCTATGTCGTGCACGAATTTTTTCCATAAAAATGGATACCGAATTTAAACCATCACTATAAATAAGTTGTTCTAAAGGTGAACCATTAACTGCAACGCTATTTTGATGGCCAATTAATTTAAAGCCTTCTGGCAACCAAGCAATCTGCCATTTTGACGCATGATGAACAGTATCATTAATTGTTGCCTCCGTATCTTGCCGATCCCATGTCATTTTATCGCCTATCATTTGAGACTGTAGCAATAAATCACTTATTTCTTCACCTATCTCAACAGATGAAAATGCAAACTTTTCTAATACCTTTCCCTGCTCATTAATTAAATCAACCTGAAGTAGTAAACCATGCGTATTCTCAACCCACAATCGATAACCATAGCGATAATTATCAATAGGCTTACCTAATAATTGTTGAGCTTTATAGCCCGCAACACGTCCTTGTTGCCCCAATAACAATTGATAATAAGCTGATGCGGATTTTATTCGGCTTAATAAATCACTTGGAAAGCCATGACCTAATGGTTTTCGGTTAGCCTGTGCTCGTTTGCCTTCAGGGTAAATACAAGTAACTAAATCATTAGTGCGAATAAATTCTCTTTCAATACCACTTAGTGACACTAATCGCTCAATCACGCCTTGTTCATTCGCTCGATGAACAATCTGAATAGATTGTAACTTTTCACCTTTTTGCAAGGCGAATATACCTTTATAGTTAAGTTGTTTTGTCGCTACGTTACTACGTTCAAGCAGTGACATTGCATCATTAGCGTGAACAGCTATACCGAATGTTAACAAACAAAAGCTTAAAATGACTTTTATTGAAGTCGGCATTAAAGTATTACTCCGCACCAAAAGAGACAACACGTGCATAAGAGAATACACCTGACGATCCCGTTTGTTCATTATGGTCTAATAAATAGCGATTCAACCTATAAGCTACTTCAGGTTCAGCAACGGTCCAACGCTCACCTACTTGTGCAACTGTTATCACTTCATTAGTTGAGTCAATGGCGGCCATAGGTGTGGGTATTACTAGATTATTTTGAGGCTGTGTCATTACGCCAACCACCGCAAGCGCACCGATAGATGCCGCCACCGCTAAACCCGTCACTTGCTTCCAAAAAGGTGTGGGCAACGTAATAACTGCTGCCTTGTGTGACCCTGTTTGCTGCGTATAAGCTGGCTCATTTTCTAATGCCTTTGAAATGCTATTCGTTACGTTATGGCTTAGGCCTCGTTTAGCAAAACCCTGTACAATATCTTTTACTTGTTGATAGCGTTGCAACTGTGCTGTTGCCTGTTCATCACTGGCTAATAGTTGCAAAGATTGCTCTAACTCTTCGTGTTGTAATTCGCCATCGACTAACGCAGACAATAGTTCATTTTGATTCATTGTCATCATTATTCCCCTTCAGCCATTATTCGTTGTATTTGTAAATCTATTGCTTCACGTGCCCTGAAAATCCGCGATCGTACTGTGCCAATTGGGCATTGCATTGCTGCTGCTATTTCTTCATAACTCATGCCTTCAAACTCTCGTAATTTAATCGCCGTTGCCGTATTTTCTGGCAATGCCTGAATAGCCTGATGAATACCTCGTTCGAGATCATCGCTCATCATCCGTGTTTCAGGAGTTTCAAACTCTTTTAGCTCAGGTGCGTCGTAATAATTTGTTGCATCCATTGCATCAACGTCACTCGCGGGAGGCCTGCGTTTTTGTGCCGTTAAATAATTCTTTGCGGTATTAATCGCAATTCGATACAGCCACGTATAAAATGCACTGTCTCCCCGAAAATTAGGGATCGCACGATACGCTTTTATAAATGCTTCTTGTGCCACATCTAATGCCTCAACAGGATCATGAACAAAGCCTGTAATAACGTGTACAATCCGCTGTTGATATTTCATAATCAACACATCGAATGCTTTTTTATCACCCGCCTGTACACGACGTACCAGCTCTAAATCCACGTTCATCCTATGTTCCGGCTTACTCCGACCTGCCGGATATTAATTTCTGTTATGTACTGATTGACCATAATGGTTTAACTTTGTTCCTTAAACAGTGCAAAATATACTAATTTAATTGATGACTTTATGACTTCAGCTTATCACTTTGACATACTCATTATTGGCAGCGGCGTAGCTGGGCTATCCCATGCTTTGCATTTAGCCGATCATGCTCGTGTAGCGGTATTATCAAAAGACCAATTACAAGAAGGCGCTTCATTATACGCACAAGGTGGCATCTCTGTCGTGCTTGATCAGGCGGATTCAGCACAATCACATATTGATGACACCTTACTTTCTGGCGCCGGATTATGTAATGAAGATGTGGTGCGGTTTACGGTTGAACATGCACGTGAAAATATTGAGTGGTTAATTGAACAAGGCGTTGCCTTTACCAAAGATGGTGTTACTGCTGAAACATACCATCTTACTCAAGAAGGCGGTCATAGCCACCGTAGAATTATTCATGCGGCAGATGCTACAGGGCGTGAAGTAGAAACAAGCTTGCTGGCTAAAGCGCAAACTCATCCTAATATCGCCCTATTCCCCTATCATATTAGCATTGATCTTATTACCAGCCGCAAACAACTAGGGCAACAAGATAACCACTGTTTAGGCTGTTATGCGCTTGATATTAAAACGGACACACCCTGTAGTTTTATTGCGCCAATAACGGTGCTCGCCACGGGAGGGACAGGTAAGGTTTATCTTTATACCAGTAATCCTGATGTCTCTACTGGTGATGGTATTGCCATGGGCTGGCGTGCGGGTTGCCGCGTTGCTAATATGGAGTTTATTCAATTTCACCCCACTTGCTTATATCACCCTAAAGCCAAATCATTTTTGATTAGTGAAGCATTGCGTGGCGAAGGTGCCAAATTATTATTAGCAGATGGCACTCAATTTATGGATAAGTTTCATCCGCACGCTGAGCTAGCACCAAGAGATATTGTTGCCCGTGCCATTGACCATGAAATGAAACGCTTAGGTGATGATTGTGTTTATCTTGATATCAGCCACCAACCAAAAGCATTTATTGAAGAGCATTTTCCAAGCATCCATCAGCGTTGTCTTCATTTTGGTATTGATATGACGCGAGAGCCTATCCCTGTAGTGCCTGCTGCACATTATACTTGTGGGGGTCTTATTACCAACCTACAAGGCCAGACAGATATAGCGGGGCTTTATGCTATTGGCGAAACAGCGCATACCGGCTTGCATGGTGCAAACCGCATGGCGAGTAACTCATTATTAGAATGCATTGTCTCCGCTCGATCAGCAGCCGACCACATTAAACTACAGCTTCCTTTAACCACCGATATGCCCGTGATCCCTGCGTGGGATGCCAGTCGTGTACGCCCCGCGCGCGAAGTCATATCGGTGAGCCATAACTGGGACGAGCTGCGTCGCTTTATGTGGGATTATGTCGGTATCGTACGCAGTGATGAACGTTTGTATAAAGCACAACTCCGTTTAAACTTATTGCAGCAAGAAATTGCTGATTATTATACCCAGCACCGCATTAGCAGTGATTTGTTAGAATTACGCAATCTTGCTGAGATCGCTGAATTAATAATTAGTTCGGCATTATTACGCAAAGAAAGCCGTGGATTGCATTACACCTTAGATTACCCTGAACTCGATACTAGTCAACCACCTCAAGATACTATTATTGCTGGAAAGTCTTAGGGTTTCTCAAATACACTCTTAATTGCCGAAATAACTCAGCGTTCACCGCATCCGCCGTAATTGTTACAGATTGTCCTTTACCAGCTGATATTCCAGTAAAATTCAACATTACCAAGCTCGGTGTAACTACACAGTGTTTTAATAGGCATTTTTCTTGCACTGCGCCATCCGCATAACTAAGCCGCCAGTTATGTTTATCATCACGCGCAATAGTGATGACTGCGTGCTGGCTTTTTAACCACTGATGCCGTCGACAATAATAGATAAAGCTGGCTGATAGCATTAACACAACAGCTAGTGAAAGCCAGAGATTAGGAATTAAACTCACCATCATCAGCATCATCAGCCCATGAACAAAAATAAAGTAGCCAAGCAACCATTTTGAACGCCCCACCATAATGCTAAACTGCTTTTCTATCATCTAAATGATCCCTTTTTTTACTAGGTCAGTTACAATAACCTAATTCACTTTTTAAATATAATTATGACCACTATTTGGCAAGACTTATTACAACAACAGAGCTCACTGACTGCTATATCTAATGTCAAACTAAGCCATTATTTTGCACCACTTCCCCAGCTTGGCATATTACAAGTAGCAGGCAAAGATGCAGGATCTTTTTTACAAAACCTACTCACCAATGATGTTGCTGCGCTAGCGCTTGAACAAGCTCAACTCAATGGTCTTTGTAATGCTAAAGGACGCCTGCTTGCAATCTTTTTACTTATTCGTCAAGAAGAAGGATTTCAGATCATAGCACCTAAAAGTATGTGCGAGCTAATCCAGCAACGTCTTACTATGTACGTGCTACGCTCACAGGTCACTATCAGCAATGAAAATGATACTTTATTCTGCATTGCTTGGCACACCAACCAACAATCACTGCTAAACACTATTCAAAAAATAGTGCATCCTAATGATGATAATAGTTTTTTATCTATTTTTAATCTCACTAATACTGAAAAGATAATCAGTGAATTCCAGCAACACGATTTGGCACTAGCACCACAAAACATTTGGGAACAAGGTGATATCGAAGTGGGTCAAGCAATGATTTGGCCTGAAAGCACCGAAAAATTCACCCCGCAACAAGTTAATCTTGATCTGATTGGTGGTGTTAGCTTTAGCAAAGGTTGCTACCCCGGGCAAGAAATTGTGGCTCGAATGCATTATTTGGGCAAAGCAAGTCGCAGATTATTTATAGCCGAAGCACATACTACTCAAATACCTACGGTTGCCACTGAAGTCACAACTGAACAAGGTAGCATTGTGGGACATATTGTATCAGCGCAACGCACAGCACAATCAGTGAAGCTACTGCTTAGCCTTAAACTGACTGCGTCTAACGCTACACTTGTACTTGCTAATAAAACTCCCGTTATCATCTTAAAGAGTCTCTAAATAAATCCAATTATTTTAGACTTGCTGCAAGCACCGAACTTTTGTCATACACCCAAATTAACCTGAACTCTGGATAAGGCAAGCCGAAAGGGATCCCATAAAACCACCATCCTTTATAGTATTATCAGATAGTTACCAGTATATTGATACTGAATTTTATTCCAGTGCTAGTAGTTTTACGGCTATCAAGGCAAGTTTGCGCAGTAATAGCGAGCTATTAAAAGTAAACTTAACGCCGAGAGCCGTGAAAATACTAGTGCTGGCGGTTTTCCTTATCCAGAGTTCAGCTTAATTACTCTAAGTTTAATTTTTTAAGCTTATAGCGCAACGCCCGAAAGGTAATACCTAGTTTTTTTGCCGCCGCTGTTCTATTCCACCGCGTATCTTCTAATGCTTGAGTAATTAACTGGCGCTCTTGATCTTCAAGCTTCCCACCCAAATTCATTGATGTTGACGTTGCTAGGGCAGTAGGTTTTTCGACCGGTACAGACTCTGCCGATATTGTTGTCGTTGCTGTTAATATCAGGTCATCTTTGCCGATCTGCTCACCTTCCATCCATGTCATTGCGCGTTCAAGTATATTTTCAAGCTCCCGTACATTACCTTGAAATGTATGCTCACTTAAAGCGGTTAATGCCTCCTTTGTTATCGTAGGTATATCACGCTGGTGCCGCTCGGCCATTTGAGCGATGATATGTTTTGCTAAAATAGCAATATCCTCTTTACGCTCACGTAATGGCGGCACATTAAGCTCAATGACATTTACTCGATAATAGAGATCTTCTCTAAACTGACCTTGTCTTACTTTTTCGGCTAAATTATTATGCGTTGCGCACAAAATACGCACATCAACCGCTATCTCTTCGTTACCCCCCACAGGACGCACCGCTTTTTCTTGTATTGCACGTAATAATTTCACTTGCATCGCTAATGGTAGATCAGCAATCTCATCTAAAAATAATGTGCCTTTATTTGCCGCCTGAAATAAGCCTTCTTTATCGGCTATTGCACCGGTGAATGTGCCTTTTTTATGACCAAAAAACTCACTTTCAACTAGCTCAGATGGAATTGCACCACAGTTTACCGGTATAAAGGGCGACTCTGATCGGGCACTTTGCTCATGAATTAGACGCGCAACTAACTCCTTACCGGTACCTGACTCGCCACTGATATAAACAGGGGCTTGACTGCGTGCTAATTTTGCAATTTTATTCTTCACATCTCGAATAACGGCTGTTTCACCCAATAGCTTTTTATCCGAAGCAGTTTGTTGTGTTACTAACTTCTCAGTCTTTTGTGATAATCTTACTGCGGTATCCACCAAGTCTCGTAATACTTTTAGTTTTAGTGGTTTAGATACGAAATCAAAGGCACCTGCTTTTAGTGCTTCAACAGCAAGCTCCATACTGCCATGTGCTGTAATAACGGCAACAGGCGTTTGTGGGTAGTTTTGTTGCATTGTTTTAACCAAGTCAATGCCATCACCATCAGGCAGGCGCATATCTGTTAAACAAATATCAAATACCTGCTCTTCAAGCGCTTGATGTGCCTGGCTAATCGTCTCAGCCGTGCGACAGTCAACGCCCATATTCTCCAGCGTCATCAATAGCAAATCTAAAATATCAGGTTCATCATCAATAATAAGTGCCTGAGGACGCATTATATTTTTCCTGCTAATTCAGAACCAAATGTCATTCTAAAATACCCACCATATTTATCCTCTGTAGTGATATAGTCCAATCTTATGCCATTTGCCAGAGCCATTTCGCGTGCAAGGAATAAACCTAGACCAATCCCCCCGGTACGCTCTGATTGGAAAGGCTCAAATAGCTGTGGTAATGCTGTTTCAGAAACACCTGGGCCATTATCCAATACCTCAATCACCATTTCGTTATTTACTTTACGCATACGCACCAACACTGGTGGCACAGCACTATCAACAGATGAACTATCCGAATAATGCCAGGCATTAGTACACAAATTGACCATGATCTGCCTTAATTGCTCTTGATCTACCCGTACCTGTACAAGTACTGATACCAGATCTAGATGTATCGCATCTCCAGCAATACCTTCATTTTGTTTAAACTCTTCTATAAATTGCTCCAGCCAAGTGGCAAGCACAAATGTTGACTTATTTAGGATCTTGCGCCTTCCCAGCTGTAACACCGTGTCAATAATACCATTTACTCTAAGACTTTGCCGCTGAATTATCATTAATAGTTTCTGGTCTTTTTCTGCAACATCTGCCTCAGCCAATAACTCAGCCGCATGGCTGATAGCACCCAATGGATTACGAATTTCATGGGCAATACTTGCCGCCATATGCCCCAGTGATGCTAATTTCATTTGTTGAGCTTGCTGCGTTAACGCAGTGGTATCAGTCAAAAAAATTAATGTATCACCTTCCTCCAGCGCAATCATCTGCGGTAATAATTCTGCAAATCCTGCTTGCGGTTGAAACTCACCCACCACGCCTGTTCTACCATGCCGCCAATTGCCTAATTGACCAAATAACTCGGGCAACTGTTCCGATAAATGTTCACCGTTTACCGCTTCAGTGACACCTAGTAAAACGTGTGCTGACTTGTTAGTTGAATAAACAATATTATCTTTATCAACAACCATTACCCCAACATGTAATCGTTCAACAATATGTTGATTTAATAAACTTAGTCTATTTACATCTTCCGCGTGCTGCTCAGCTAGTCGCTCACTCTTTCTAATACGACTACCTAAGATTTGCGCTAACAGCGCTGTAATAAAAAAGGTAGCTCCAAGCATACCCACTTGGCTGTAGTGAACAGAACCACCATTGAACGCAGTATATAAAGCTTCCGATAAAATCGACAGCGTTGCCACTGCAGCGATAAATAAAGACCGTCGTCCAGGAACTAATGCACCGCCAGCAACAACAATAACGACTAATAAACTACCTAAGCCTGTTGCTAAGCCACCACTGGCATGAAGCAATAAAGTTAGAATAACAATATCAATAAGCAACTGTAACGTTGCTTGAGTTATAAATGTAGTTCTGCGTTGCAGTGACAGCACCATAAACAATGCCGCCACCAACAAATAAAGCTTGCTAATAATATGGTATAAATTAGGTGACTGTTCGCCTAGGAATTCTGGCGGTAGCTTAAAATAAAACACAAAAAACAAGGTGGCGGATAAGAAGAGTCGATAACCTGCAAAAGCGGTTAATTCCCGCCAAGAAGCAGAAATATCATTCGGTAGTGATTCCGCAGTCACTGTTTTCATGTTATTTTTTCTGCTTAGCCTCAAGCTCAAGATGCGCTTGTGAGCAGAAATAATTCTGCCCTGACTCAATGGCTTCTTGCTCCAGAATATGTAACTCACAATATTTACAACGTACCATTTTTCCTAATTCTTCTGGCGACTTCGGCTTGTCTTTTTTTCTAAAAAGGTTAGTTAGAATGATATAAAACAACAGTCCAATTACAATTAACACCAAGATCCGCATTGTTAAGCCTCATAAATAGAAAAGGTACCCTTACAGGATACCCTTTTCTACCTTTTTCGTCTCAGATTTAAACTATGCTATTTTAGAATAGTGCTTGTAAATTAAAATTTACTCTGCCCGAGTCTTTTTTATCTTCTCTCTGAGTAAGAGGTTTGCCTGCTGTAATGTGTACTGAAATCACTTTAGATAATTCAAAATCCAGTCCCAACCCGATACTTGTTAAAAAATCATCCCGATCCGTTCCTTCATCATCACCTTTGAATGCTATTGCAGCACCATGATCCAAAAATAATAAATATCTTGCATTATTGCCAAGTATTGTTTTTAGCATTCTGGGTAGTGGACGTGATAATTCAACACTTGAATAATAGCCTTTATATCCAATCAACAAGCCTTCGGTATAACCTCTCACCGTAAAGACACCCCCAATTTGAAACTGCTCTGTAGATGGTAATAATTTAGTATCACTCCATTGCCCACCTAATCGAAATAAGGCTAGCCAATCATTTTTCAGTTGCTTGTTATAGCTAAAATCAGCATTGATTTTAAAAAAAGAGGTCTCATTATCCCAGCCACTTGGTGTTATCGTTCCCTTTATGCGTGCAAAACTAATACTACTTGGTGAAAATGCTTGTCGCTTAATTCCAAAGTCAATGGTATTAACATATGTTTCAAATAACGTTACACCAGAAAAGTCTGTCGATGATTTTTTTCTGTTTATGCCTAATGTTGTTTCCACAAGACTGCTTCTAGCAACCTGAAGTGGGTGTGACACTTCAACACCCAGCGTATAGGCATCACCTGAAATATCCAGTGGCTTTATCGGTCCTGCAACAATATCAATTTTAGATGCAGTTCCAGCAATATTCACCGTCGTACCCAATCGATTAACAGGAAACCTGTAGCTACTATAAAAAGCTTTTGCACCTCGTGCACCGTAGCCTCCTATCGTCAACAGATCTCTATTACCTGTTAAGCTACGATCAATATAATTAAAACCGACTCGATATAAACCAACATCTTTTGTGCCTGCATTATCCATATAAACAAATGCTTCTTGTCTTTTAGGTTCTCTAACGCTAAGTAAATAGTCTGTCTTTCCTATTTCTTCGCCTGGCTTTAAAGCTATGCCAAGCTGAATATCAGTGAGTAAATTTATCTTTTCAAGATTCTTCTGTAAGGTTTTAATATCAACTAAATCACCCGAGGATAGAGCTAATTGCTCAAGAATATAATCATCATTAGTCGAATCATTACCCTCGATCTCTAATGCACCCACCCGCCCTTCTATTAATCGAATTTGGACACTGCCTTCACTAATTTTCTGCGGTGGCAATAATGCTTTTGCCGCCAGATAGCCTTTTAATTTATATAAATCATTAATTTCATCTAACAATTTATTTAAATCATTCAGTGTGATGATCCTGCCAATATAACGTCTAAATATTAAATCAAGTTCTTCTACAGTCAAAATGTCAGACTTAGATACTTCAATATTATTAAGCTGGAATGTCACACTAGCATTACTTGCTTTTTCATCAGCATCCAGCAATTCATCTACATCAATCTCGGGAATCTCTTGTTGACCCTTTTCAATATTTTCTTTTTGTTCACGGTATTGTTCTAATTGTTCTAATTGCCTAGTAATGGTACCCGCAGCTGTCGGTGCTGCAAAAAGCAGCGTGTTTGGGAAGAATAAGATCGCCACACACCCTACAGCTACACTATATAGTTTCTTTGCCATTTTTATTTTCATATATATTTTAGTCGTCGCTTTATTCACTGTGCGTAACGCTAGAAAGCTCATCTTCACTCATTGTTTGAACAAAAAGCTCCGGCTCATAAATAAGTGCTCCTCCCTCTATTTTATCGAAGAACGTGTCAAATGGGCTATTTTCACCCCACAAAGATTGATATAAATCATCACTCATAAATTGATTACCCGCATTCACTTGCTGTGCATTACGTTTTTCACCCAAGCGAAATAGGCTGTTTTCTGTACTGAAGTGGTTAACGATGTAGTTTGGCTTATAGTCTATAACCATCGCATCGGTAATAATAAAGCGCCTGCCCACTCGCATTGCAAGATTAATAGGACTGCCTCCCGTCGCCAATTGAATATCTGCATCTGGGAAAATTCTTGGAGGAGAGCCGTCATAAATTACTATATAGTAGCCCGGCAACTCAATAATAGAGAAACCGTCAACACTAAAATCAGTTAATATTAAATTACCACTTATTTCTTTATAAAAAATACCCGTAGCAGCAGCAAGGCTTACCGTACCTTTTGAGTAACCAATAATTGATCTATCCTGGCTGCCAACTTGACCATCAACAGCGCTAAGAGTGAAGTTGTTGCCTTCTAATAATTGATTATTCGCGGCTAACAAATCACCATTTCTTACTGCAATTGCAGCATTTCCGTTTATTTGTACAAGGCCTAGTGTAAGCGTTCTGTCTGGCGCAAGAATATTTAAGCCGACACCTGCACCGGCACCAACCATGGCTGTAAATAAACCGTCTCTGTCTAATGCTATATCAAGCGCATTATTAGTTTCACCTACTGACTGTGATGTTGTTAAATGCAATGATTTACTACGAATATTGGTATTATCGGTATTTAACGCATCTATAATATTATGCGCATCTAACTGAATATGGTTGCGGGCAAAAAGCGTACTAACATTTATGTCTCCACTATTTTTCAGGTAGATGTCATTGCCGCTGCGCGCGGTTAATATGCCCGTTGGTGAATAATATGATAATGGCGCGTTATTAGAGCCGATACTGCCCCTGGCGGCTTCCAGTATAAGATCGCCTGCGACAATATTTGCCAGGGTATTATTGGCAACATTATAGATACCTTGCCCTGTTTTAATGTTTACTGCACCATGTGATGTAGAATTAATATGGTCTATATTTATATCTTGTTCTGATCCCAGATAAATATTTTGCCCTGCTATTATATTAAGTGTATCAATAGCGTCAACATCAACATCATCACGTTGCTTAATTCTGATTTCAGCATCTGTTATTTGAATATCACCTGCTTCGGCAGAAGCCAAGGCAATACGCTGGGCATCAGTTAGGTTTAACACTGCAGGAGTATTGTCAATCACAATATCGGCAAGGGGTTTGCCTATATTATTAGCCACATCTAACGCTATATTCAGACCTGAAATATTGGCTTCTTCAATACGGACCTCTGTATCCGATGTTTCTATTAACAGCCCGCCACCCAATGCAAATTTAAGTTGATTTTCTGTCCATACTGAACCTTGTGATAGTTCGGCGATATCACTATTTGTTGCCTGATAGCGGTAACCGCTGTTAAAGCTATTACCCAAGCTGGCATAATCACTATGGAAGGCGTGATACTGTTTGGTACGCTGCTGATCGAAGGCGGCAATATCTGCATTGGTCAAGCCCTGTTGTTTAAAGGCTGCAATTTCTGCTGCGCTTGAAACAACAGTGAAACTGGCATCGTACACCGATGGGTTAGCTTGTCTTGAACGCGCTTGCCAATAGAGGCGATATTCACTGGTTTTGGTATTTTCAAAACCTTGAATAGTCTGTGCTGCAAAACTTTCTTCATCGCTGCCAATAGTACCCACCAGCAACATATCATTCCATAATGATAATAGTTCAGCTTCTGTTCGTGTATCACGGGTTTCATTCAAATTAGCATCAATTAAATCGCCATTTTGAACCGTTATATTAGCGTCACCACCTTTAGCATCAACACTCACAATCAGTAGATCGCCCGATTGTTCAGTCAGATAAATATCACTGGCAGCTTTTGCTGTTAAGCCATCTGCATTTGCCAGATTAGTGCCACTATCAATAACAATACGATTAGCAAAAGCGCCAAGTTCACCATAATAGGATGTTAAGTTGATTTTATTAGCCTTAATTAATGCTGAGCTATTGCCTCGAATTAAATCACCATCAACGCTAATGCTTATATCGCCATTATTAGTCGTTAAATTGGCATAATTAAGATCGCCCAATATTTCTTCGATGCTAATATTGCCAGCAAGTGTTGTCGCCGATAACAAACCGCTTCCAAGGTTAGTTCTGACTACGCTATTATTGCCTATGCCGCTAGCAGCAACTAGATTAATATCTTTGCCACCAATAGTTGCGTTAGCTGTTAATTGCTCAATAGAGCCTTGGCTAGTTAAGCTCGTTAAGCCGCTAGTATTACTTAGCCCTCCATTAATCATCAAGTTACCCTGAGAGACCACGTTTAATTGCGCTGTATCATAACCAATAAAGTTAATAGCAATATCATGGAACGCTTTTACATTGTGTTGGTGATACCAAGTATCACCAATATTTCTCTTTTCATACCACCACTCTTCTTTATACCATTCAACCGTACCCAAACCAAAGTCGGTACTTGTTACATCTTTTCTATAACCATCACCACCACCTTTACTATTATCTCTTAACCAAGCTGAAGTAGAATGAAAGTGGGTATTGTCATACCAGTAATCATGATTTATTGCTTGATAATCCAGAACTAGATCATCGCGAATAAAAGCAGGAGGAGAGTATGTTGTAGGTCCATGACCAGTAGATGAGTCGTTATCACAGTCTGTGACATAGAAACAGGTCAATTTATAACGCGTTCTTGTCCTAGTTGATGCCCTGCTCTCTTTTTTCAACCAAGAAAAATACTGACCCGATTTAGGTGAGTATACTGTGTGAGTGTCACCAGCTACTTCCATCCTAACTAAATTATTCGGATTACCACTGCCATCTAAAGTAGTACTATCCCATATACTAATTTGATTACCAAGACGGCGGTACCATGTTGTTAAAGGCTGATTGTTATGCCCTCTAAAGTTAGTATCGGTAATTCTTATCTGGCCTTCTCGCTCAACACCCACATCTAGCTGGTTTAAAACTAAATCTTTGTTGCTATTATTGACTACATTAATGCGACCATAACCATCAATCACTCGCAGTTCTCCCGCGCCCGTGCTAATAATCTGGCCAAATAGCTGCATATAACCACCCTGCACTTTAATATCCTGCAACTTTATGCGATCCAGTGCAGCATTATAAAAAGCATCGATGGTATCACCTGCAGCGGCTTTGATTCGATAATATTCGCTAGGGTTTTGACCACCCGCTAGCTTAGTTAAATAATCATTACGCGCCCATGCTAAAGAGCCAAGACCGGCGCCACTATTATCAAAGTCTTTATATATTTGTGGCGCAGCATCCAGGCTAATAAAATTATCTGGTAATCCACTTTGCAGTAAGCCATTAATATTCAATATTCTGGCACTGGCAAAAATATTATTGCCGGCAATTAAGGTGCTTCCTCCTGAACGGATACCATTAATAATTCTATCTACTTTGCTACTTTCAGAAGCCGAAGCAATGCTTGACCAATGTGATTTAGGATCACCGCCTAAATGTCTAAAACCATCCACATAACCCAAAACAAGATCTTTTCCTGCTTGAATATCGATGGTATTAGCAAGTACATTACCACTGATATTGACGCTACCTGCTTCATTAATAATTTCAACCGTTCCTCGAAGATTGGTAATATCGCCTGCTATTTCGATATCAGGCTCAATACCTGCTGGATTGCCGCCTGAACCCGGACGGTAGGTATTTTCAACACGAATTAATGGGATAGCTGAATTTTCACTGGTGATCACACTATTAAAACCAG
>CAYTAM010000005.1:0-16952 GCA_964435685.1 uncultured Methylophaga sp.
AGAGATGCCCTTAAATGATTTCACCAGGTCTAATAAAATCAAGTAATTTAGCGTGATCATTATAAATATCGAATTCATCGTCAGCATATTCAAATATGGCTACATTAGCAGTGGTCATTGATGTAATGCCGTTATTAGGCTGTGCTGATTTAGCCAATAAATAATCGGCTAACTCTTCCATTCCGGGATTATGCCCAACCAGCATTAAACTATTTAAGCCTGTTTTATTTATTTTGATATATTTTAGCAGGGTCTCCACACTAGCAAGATACAGTCGTTCTTCATATAGAATATTTTCAGGTGTCACATCAGTCAATGCTACTACCATTAACGCTGTGGTTTGTTTTGCTCTAATCGCTGATGAGGAAATAATATATTGCGGTATTTTATTATGCTCAGCCAGCCATCGCCCGATGGCTTGCGCACTTTTCTGACCGCGACTATTGATCGGACGATCAAAATCGGATAATTCCGAGCTAGACCAATCGGACTTAGCATGACGCATAAGATATAAAGTAAATGACATTAGAACCTCACAATGAATAGATAGGCTGATTACGGGTATATCTTCTAAATAATTTTTGTTTATTGGCAATTGATAAGCTATTATAGCTTTTCTTAAATCTAAGAAAAAATTAAATCATATGCAAGCAAGGACTTTTCCATCTTTACAACCAATTGAATGGTTATTAGTCACTTTATTGCTGCTTGCACCATTTTATTTTCACCCTAATATTGGCGGTACCGGATTTCGGATCCCTAATAATATAGTTGTCTGGCTCATTGCTGCCACCATTGGTTTTTACTCGCTCTATAACTTCTCTAGCCAGCGTTATTTTTATTTGCCACGCTATTTTCTACTGATTACAGCATTACCGATCCTGGCCTTTTTTAGTGGTCTATCAGCCGGTGTAGAAGTAGCTAGTCAATGGATCTTTAGACTATTATACATATGGGGAGGGCTGTTATTCTTCTTTGGTCTCTATCAACATCGCTTAAAACAAGGTCGCATCGATCGTATTTTATTTTTAGTGGTACTTTCGGGGTTAATTCACGCCCTTGTTGGATTGGCTCAAATACTGTTTGTCACCAAAATTCCGGCATGGCTGCCGATGAATATTAGCGGTAGTCCAACCGGCTTATTTCAGCACATTAATAACCAAGCCAGCTTTCAAGTGACCAGTGCCATTGCTGCTTTATGGTTAATGTCACGCCCCACTATTCGCCATGGCAAACCCTGGCGATTTTGGTTGTTATTAGTTGCGATTGCTTGTGCGGTATTTATTGTTAGTTATTCGGGTTCCCGCATCGGTGCTTTAGCATTTTTATTAGCGTTACCGCTGCTCCTGCTTAGTCGATGGCATAAAATTATAATTGATAAAAAACGTTGGGGATTAATCGGTGCTGTCATCATTATCAGTATTAGCACTGCCACAATAATTGAGGATCAACGAGGCCTTACCAGTGTCTTAGATAAAACCTTAGCTATGAATTCTGGTTTCTCAGGTTCAGCTCGCTTAGGCATTTACACTATCGCTTATAATGCTTTTAAGGAAGAGCCTATTTTTGGGCATGGCATAGGTAGTTTTATCCGTGTTTGGCAATTAGGCAAGCCTGATTTCTATGCCGCCAATCCTGATGCCATCTTACCCAACCAACGCGTTGCCCACCCTCATAACGAAACTATTTTTTGGCTAATGGAAGGCGGAATGGTAGCAGGCACAGGCTTGCTGTTAGTTTTGCTTGCCATTTTACTCACGCTAAAAAAACTACCGCCCAGTAGACGCTATGCTTATGCAGCCTTATTATTACCTATCACACTACACACGCAGGTGGAGTTACCTTTTTATATTTCCGCCAGTCATTGGTTTGTATTTCTGATTTTACTTTTTGCTGTAATGCATCCGTTCCAGCGCCAGCATAGGGTTATTTTGTCTGATGCTGCCAGAAAACTGATTAAAGTCTTTGCTATTGTTGGTGGCTTAACAGCGGCAGCTTTCTTATCTCACACCATGGCAGCTAACCTAGAATTTAAAAGCTTTGTGCTGAAACAAGCTGACCACGATCCATCATTTCCTATAGCCACCAAAAACCCTTATTTTAAACAATTAGCAACAGAAACAGTGATAAGTACACTGTTTTTCACTAGCAAAAAATATGGGATTGATGAGAATGTGCGCACCTTTGCTGAATGGAGCGAACAAGAGTTAACAACAAACCCCCATATTTTGTATTACAAATTAACAGTTGAAGCTTTGGCTTATTTACAAAAAAATGACCGTGCCTGTGCCATTGCTAGCGAAGGTTTAACTATTTATCCTAATGATCCAGCTTTGCGTGAAGTCCGCGTAATTTGTGACGAGCTTAATCTTTAAAACATACCTAGTTGAAGCTGTGCCGCTTCACTCATCATATCTCGAGTCCATACCGGATGCCAGACAAGCTCAACCTTAACTTCATTTACATTGGGTACGGTAGCCACTTTAGCTTCAATCTCACCCGGAAACGATTGGGCAACCGGGCAACCGGGTGCAGTTAAGGTCATATTGATATCAACCTTGTTATCTTCATCAATTTGAATATCATAAATTAACCCTAACTCATATATATTAATGGGAATTTCAGGATCGTAAATGGTTTTTAGCATTTCAATTACATCTTCTTTTAGCTCTTCAGGGCTAATATCAAAATAATGTTCTCTCATAATATTGCCTTCTTTATTCTGTAGTTACTGAAATATCATGGTCACTATTCATTGCTGCGTGCATGGTATGCCAAGATAATGTTGCACATTTCACCCGTACGGGAAACTCTTTAACACCGCCTAATACTGCTAATTTACCTAAGGTAGTAGAATCAAACGCTTCACCTGTTAATTGTTTATGCATCTGTTGATAGATCTGCTTTGCCTCAACTAGAGTCTTACCTTTTAATGCTTCCGTCATCAACGAAGCCGAAGCCACTGAAATTGCACAACCACTGCCTTGAAAACTGACGTCTTCAATCACCTCATTCTCTAATTTAACAAATACCACTAAGGCATCACCACAAAGCGGATTATTGCCATGTGCTAGATGGTTCGCATCCCCCATTTCACGAAAATTACGTGGCTTTTTGTTGTGATCCATAATCACTTGTTGATAAAGTTCTCTTAGAGCAGCACTACTCATGCGAATAGCTCCTGTACTTTTTTAATGCCCATTACTAAGGCATCAACCTCTTCCATCGTATTGTAAAAAGCAAATGATGCGCGTGCTGTTGCAGCTATATTAAAAAACTGCATAACGGGCTGCGCACAATGATGCCCTGTTCGAATCGCCACCCCATATTGATCAAAAATAGTACCCACATCATGCGGATGCACACCGTCAATCATAAAGGATAAAACGCTGGCTTTTTGTTTCGCAGTACCAATGATTCTGACACCCTCAAGTAGCGTCAATTTTTCGGTAGCTGCTAGTAACAGGTCATGTTCATGCTGAGCAAGATTAGCAATACCTAAATCCTGCATATAATCAATAGCCGCACCCAAACCGATTGCACCGGCAATATTAGGTGTGCCCGCTTCAAATTTATAGGGCAGATCATTATATTGAGTGTGTTCAAAGCTGACCGACAAAATCATATCACCGCCCCCCTGCCAAGGGGGCATAGCATCCAGTAAACTTTGTTTGCCATACAGTGCACCAATTCCTGTCGGTGCAAACATTTTATGACCTGAAAACACATAAAAATCACAATCCAAATCCTGTAGATCTACCTCCATATGCGGCACAGCTTGGGCACCATCAATCAACACCGGAATAGATTTGGCATGCGCTTTTTTAATCAGTTCTTTAATTGGGTTAATGGTGCCTAACGCATTGGATACATGTCCTACTGCTAAGATCTTGGTGCGATCATTAAGCAGCTCATCGATAGTTGATAAATCAAGCTCACCCGCCGTTGTCATTGGGATAATCTTTAAACTTGCACCGGTTTGTTGACACACTATTTGCCACGGAACGATATTGGCGTGATGCTCCATATGGCTGATCAAAATTTCATCACCCGCATCTAATTTTGGCCTTACAAAACTTTGTGCTACTAAATTTATTGCTTCTGTCGCACCGCGAACAAACACTATTTCTTTATCAGATTGTGCATTTAAAAAACCACGCACTTTTGATCGTGCACCTTCATAAGCATCGGTTGCACGTTGGCTTAATTGGTGTACACCCCGATGCACATTAGCATTATCTTGGCGGTAATAATCCGCAACAGCATTAATAACCTGAACGGGTTTTTGACTGCTAGCCGCATTATCTAAATAGACCAGAGGCTGACCATTTACCTGTTGATGAAGAATGGGAAAATCATTTCTGATGGCTTGTAGATCTAACATTTTAATTACCACCTTGCGGTAAGCGTTGCTCGATCACCGCTGACATTGCTTGACGAATAGCGTCATCAGGGATCCGTTCTAATACTTCAACCGCAAAGGCATACGTCAATAAACTGCGTGCAGTAACTTCATCTAGACCACGCGCTCGCAAAAAAAACAACTGATCTTCATTCATTTGACCGACCGTACTACCGTGCGCGCATTTCACATCATCGGCATAAATTTCCATTTCAGGCTTGCTGTCAATTTCACAGCCCCGCGATAATAATAAGTTATGATTTTGTTGGTTAGCATCTGTCTTTTGTGCGTCTTTATGAACAATAACCTTACCATTGAATACTGCGTGACTGTTACCGTCTAATACCCCTTTGTAAAGTTGTTCGCTTGTGGTATTTGGCACCGCATGATCAATGCGGGTATGGAAATCAATATGCTGTTTATTATTAACCAAATACAAACCATCTAGTATTACATGTGCTTTTTCACCCAATAGTTGAGTATGCACATCATTTCGAGCTAATTTTGCACCTAATGAAATACTGTTGGTTTTCCACTGACTATTAGCCGCCTGTTTAGCCGCTAACGTTGCGATGTGAAAACTACTGCCCGACTCTTGCTGTAGCTTATAGTGATTGAGTTCGGCATGATCTGCCAACACTACTTCCGTCACAACATTGGTCAAAGAAAGTACATCTTTGAGCCCTACATAATGTTCAAGCACCGTTGCTTGGCTATTTTCGGCTAATACAATAATATTGCGTAAATGAGTGGCTAAATTTTCTGTACCACCAGAGTTTATGACCAACAACTCAATGGGGCGTTGAATATGTACCTGTGCAGCAACTGTAATCACCACACCCTCATTCATTAACATGGTATTCAGTGCATTAAAGCCTGCTTTCTCAATATTTATTTGTTTGCCAAGATGAGCTTTGGCTGACTCCAAACCTTCAGCTAAAGAACTAATCATTAGCCCTATCGGCAGTTCATCAAGCTGGGACAACTCGGCTGAAAATTGGCCATCAATAATCACAATGCGGTAAGCGTGTTTTAACAAAGCCTGTTGCTCGACGTGCTGTTGGCTAACACTCTGCGACTGAGCTTGATGAATAAATTTATGCTGCGAGAAATTCCATAAACTGGTGTATTTCCAGTCTTCTTGTTTTTTCGCAGGTAAACCATGACCGTTAAACTGGGTGAATGCTCTAAGACGTAACGCTTTTAGCCACGCCACCTCGGCACCAAATAATACGCTATTTTCGGCATCACTCGCAAAAGGTGTTGCTAAATCAGTTAGGTTTTTTTTAGTACTAGCCATTGTCATTAACCCAGTTATAGCCTTTTGATTCTAGTTCTAACGCTAATTCTTTACCGCCAGTTTTAACAATTTGACCATTTGAAAGCACATGAACAAAATCAGGAATAATATAATCCAGTAGACGTTGATAATGGGTAATAATCACCATTGCACGATCTGGTGCGCGTAAGGAGTTTACCCCATCTGAGACAGTTTTTAATGCATCAATATCTAAGCCTGAATCCGTTTCATCAAGAATAGCCAGTGAGGGTTCCAGTAGTGCCATTTGTAAGATCTCATTGCGCTTTTTCTCACCACCGGAGAAACCTTCATTAACGCCACGATGTAAAAAATCTTCATCCATTTTTACCAGTTCTAACTTACTGCGTACTAAGGTCAAGAAATCAATAGCATCAAGATCATCTAAACCTTGGTATTGACGCACTGCGTTTAATGCCGCTTTAAGCAAATAAATATTACTCACCCCGGGTATTTCTACTGGATATTGAAACGCTAAAAACACGCCCCGTTGAGCACGCTGTTCCGCCGGTAATGCTAATAGATCTTCCCCCTTATATAACACTGTTCCTTGGGTGATTTCATAATCATCCCGCCCGGCTAATACATTCGACAAGGTACTCTTGCCTGAGCCATTGGGCCCCATAATGGCATGCACCTCACCCGCATTAACCGTTAAGTTAATGCCACGCAAGATTTCTTTACCATCGATACTGGCATGAAGATTTTTAATTTCTAACATCTATATTCTCTTTAATTTATACTGCTGTCGGATGCAAGTCCGAACTCCGGTTTTTTAATTATTAGGTAGCTTGAACTGAAATTTAGCTTGACTAACTACTTAAGGAAGCTCGAAACAAGTCTAATTATTTTAGGCTTGCTAAAAGCGCCGATTTTTTTGGCTGGAGATTATACCCAAACTACTTGGAAATGTATGTTTCAGAGCTTCCTTAACCCACAGATCCTTCAAGTGACAAACCTAATAAGTTTTGAGCTTCAACTGCAAACTCCATTGGTAACTGACGCATTACCTGCTTACAAAAACCATTAACAATCATCGATACTGCATCTTCAACATCTAAGCCGCGTTGCTTACAGTAAAACAATTGATCTTCACTAATTTTTGATGTTGAGGCTTCATGCTCGACTTGTGCAGTTGGATTTTTCACCTCAATATAAGGAAAGGTATGCGCGCCACATTGATCCCCCATCAATAAGGAATCACATTCGGTATGGTTACGAGCATTTTCCGCATTAGGCCCAATACGCACTAAACCACGATAAGCATTTTGCGAGCGTCCAGCAGAAATACCTTTCGATATGATCGTGGAGCTGGTATTTTTACCCAAATGAATCATTTTGGTGCCTGTATCCGCCTGTTGCATATTATTGGTCACAGCCACTGAATAAAACTCACCCACTGAATTATCACCTTGCAAAATAATGCTTGGGTATTTCCAAGTAATTGCCGAACCAGTTTCCACTTGTGTCCAAGATACTTTTGAGCTTTCGCCACGGCAGGCTGCTCGTTTGGTTACAAAATTAAAAATGCCGCCTACACCATTTTTATCCCCGGGATACCAGTTCTGTACGGTTGAATATTTAATCTCTGCGCGATCATGTGCCACTAATTCAACCACCGCAGCATGCAATTGATTTTCATCACGCATTGGTGCGGTACAGCCTTCTAAATAACTCACGTACGCATCATCATCGGCAATGATTAATGTACGTTCAAATTGCCCCGTATTAGCTGCATTAATACGGAAATAGGTTGATAACTCCATTGGACAGCGTGTGCCCTTGGGAATATAAACAAATGAACCATCACTAAAGACAGCCGAATTAAGCGCGGCATAGAAGTTATCTCGATATGACACCACACTACCCAAATACTTTTTAATCAATTCAGGATGAGCATGCACCGCTTTTGAAAACGGCATAAAAATAATGCCATCTTCAGCGAGTTTATCTTGAAAAGTATTAGCAACAGATACACTATCAAATACGGCATCGACAGCTACACCCGCTAACCGAGCACGCTCATCTAAGGGTACGCCCAACTTTTCATAAGTGCGTAATAACTCTGGATCGACCTCATCTAAACTCTTAGGACCATCTTTCTGTTGCTTTGGCGATGAATAATAACTGATCGCTTGGTAATCAATTTCAGGGTAGTGCACATGCGCCCACTCGGGTGTTTCCAAAGTTAACCAATGACGATAAGCTTGCAAACGCCATTCTAATAAAAACTCTGGTTCACCTTTGATCCGTGAAATATCGCGAACCGTCTGTTCTGATAATCCAGGTAAAAATGTATCCGCTTCAATATCGGTAACAAAACCAGCCTGGTAGTCACTTGCTAATACATCATCAATTTGTTGTTGCTCAGGCATATAGCTCACCATTTTGAATGGTCACGGATATATCACAATGACTATCATCACCCACACACTCTGTCAGCGCAATCGACCCTTCAATTGCGCTAATAATTTCAGCCACTGAAATTTTCTTAGGGTTATAACCTACACTGTAACCACCTTGCGCACCACATTCTGATGTTAATAAACCACTATTTGATAGTGCCTTCAATACTTTTCTCACAGTGGGTAATGGCATATTAACCGAATCAGCTAAGGTGTGAGCACTGTGTTGCTGAACTATTTTTGATGCTAAATAACTCATCAAAACGATAGCATAATCTGTTAATTTACTCATACGTAACATAAGAACTCCTCTCAATTAGCACTATTATATACCAATTAAAATAATAACCAAGTATTAAAGTATGTTATTAACTGAGGTTTTGTTGCCATTTTTATGAGATAATCTGTTATTGCTGAACTTTTGCACTGTTTTACTTACTAAATATACCAACATCATTTATGGTTGATGTGATGGCATTATTAATTAACTATTATTTATCAAAGAGCATATTAAAATGAATTTAAAACCTCTAGCACTTCTTCCCTTGTTATTTCTTGGAGCACATGCAATGGCTGATACCGATGCCACAACGTTAGACACAGACAAACAAAAACTAAGTTATATCTTCGGTATTCAAGTAGGTCAAAATATGGTGGCTGAAGGGGTTGTTCTAGAAATGGATGCTTTCACAGCCGGTGTTGCCGATATGTTTGCAGGCAAGCCACCGCAGCTTAACCAAGAAGAAGCGGGAAGAGTCATTGGTGAATTCCAACAGAAAAAGGCAGCTGAAATAGCTAAAATAATGAATGAAAAACAACAAGAATCACAAGCCTTTATGGAAGAAAATGCTAAAAAGGAGGGTGTTATAACAACGGCAAGTGGTTTGCAATATCGTATTATCACCGAAGGTGATGGCGCAACACCAACAGCCGAAGACACCGTTATCGCTCATTACAAAGGCACATTGCTAGATGGTACTGTTTTTGATAGCTCTCACGATCGTGGGGAACCTGCAACATTCGCTGTTACCGGTGTTATCCAAGGTTGGCAAGAAGTACTACAGTTAATGCAAGAGGGCGATAAATGGGAGGTTGTTATTCCTGGTGGCTTAGCTTATGGTCCCGTTGGTGCAGGTCGAGGATCACCCATTGGTCCAAATGAAACATTAATTTTTGAAATTGAGTTAATTGCTATTACAAAATAAGCTCAGCTAAATTTAGAGATGCCCTTTAGTGAACCTAATGCCGATAATCGTTGGCGAGGTGAGTTACCAATAAGCTTTCTGTTTGATGCTGAAATAATAAAACAAAGAAAATGGGCATGATTAAGCGAGAAGGTTTAACCGCATGGCTACAGCCGTGATTTTTTAGCTCTCATAACAGCTTCAATAGTTAAAAATGAGCCTAAAACAAGTACACGGTCACCCTTGCGGGCATCCTTTAATGCTTGCCGATAAGCCACCGTTACCTGTTCACTTTGCACCATTTCAGATTGAGGGATAATCTCTGCAAGCACGGTGGCCAATTCGGAGGCAGGCAAACCCCTGTGCCCTGCTAATCCTGCAATATACCAGCGGTTAACCGATGATTTTAATTCTTTTGCTAGCGCCAGTGGTTCTTTATCTTTCAGCATTGCCAATACAACTAGAGTTTGCCCATCACAAGGCATTTCTACCAATAACTTAGCTAGGTTTTGTGCGCCTTGTTGATTATGGGTAACATCAAAAATCTGCTCAACATCACCCGCTATTCGTTGAAAACGACCTGCCAATTGCACCGACTTTAAACCTGATGAGATCTGCTGTTCTGATAATGAATAATTATGCTTATCAATTAATAGTTCAATGACCTGCAACACACCCGCAGCATTTTGAAGTTGATAAGAGCCGAGCAATGCCGGCAATGCTAAATTATATAGATCCTTTGTTTTGCTGTGCCATTGCCACTGCTTGTTATCTACGCTATATTCAAAATCCCGTCCTGCTTGGTAAAGTGGTGCTTGCAATGCTTTTGCGTGGTTTAAAATACTTTGCGGTGGTGATAATTGTGAACAAACAACAGGGGTTTGTCGGCGAATAATACCTGCTTTTTCAGCACCAATTTGTTCAACATTAGTGCCTAGCCATGCCATATGATCCAAGCCTATCGGTGTAATTAATGCGATATCACAATTAAACAGATTAGTTGCATCTAGTCGCCCTCCCATACCCACTTCTAGTATCGCAATATCTACTTTCTGTTCGCAGAAGATATCAACTGCAGCCAAAGTAGCAAACTCAAAATAGGTAAGAGAAATTTCACCACGCGCACTATCAATACGATCAAAAGACTGGCAAATCAGATCATCATCACACGGAATATTATCAATACAAATACGTTCATTGTATTCCAGTAAATGAGGAGAAGTGTAACTAGCAACGCGGTAGCCCGCTGCATCGAGAATGGATGAAAGCATCGCTACTGATGAGCCTTTGCCATTTGTCCCTGCCACCGTCACCACGGTAAAAGGCAAGTCAGAATGCTTACCTAAACGATCCCAAACCTGACTAATTCGATCAAGACCGAGATCAACTTTGGTAAAATGAAGTTGTTCCTGCCACTGAAGCCATTCTGGCAGAGTTTTAAATCGCATCAACGCCGCCTTAAATTATGCAGCCGCGTGCTTTTGCAACATTGATAAAATACTGGCTAGACGATCACGCATATCTCTACGATCTATAATCATATCAATGGCACCATGTTCCAATAAAAATTCACTACGTTGAAAACCTTCAGGTAAGGTTTCACGTACTGTTTGTTCAATAACACGGGGACCAGCAAAGCCAATTAAGGCTTTGGGCTCTGCTACATTAATATCACCTAACATCGCTAGACTTGCTGATACGCCACCCATTGTGGGATCGGTTAATACAGATACAAATGGAATACCCGCCTTACTAAGTTGGGTTAAAACAGCACTTGTTTTTGCCATTTGCATCAATGAAAATAGCCCTTCTTGCATACGCGCGCCACCGCTAGCTGAAAAACAAATAAGGGGGATCTTTTTTTCTAAGGAAACCTGCGCAGCACGCACAAATTTCTCGCCAACAACTGCACCCATTGAACCACCCATAAAGCCAAAGTCAAAGGATACAGCTACTACCGCCAGATCATTAATCGTGCCTTCCATTGCCAACAAAGCATCATTTTCACCTGTCTTTTTTTGAGCTTGTGAAATACGGTCTTTATATTTTGTACTGTCTTTGAATTTCAAGGCATCAACGGGTTTGACATTAGTCGCAATTTCTGTCCGCTTACCGTCATCTAGAAAACTCTCTAAACGGGTACGGGCATTAATTCGCTGATGATGATCGCATTTTGGACAAACATGTAAATTACGTTCTAATTCAGCACGATACAACACGCTGTCACAGGCAGTACATTTACACCAAACGCCTTCGGGAACAGATTTACTACGTGCTGTTGTCCGAATTTTTGAAGGAATTAATTTTTCAAACCAACTCATTTTGTCACCTACTTATATATTTTAGTTCATATCACTAGCATTAATGGCATGACGCATTTCAGCAAGTAATGCTGCCACCGTAGCAGGTAATGCTTCTGGCTTTTCTACATGCTCTTCAATGCAGCGCACCAAGGCACTGCCGACCACAACGGCATCAGCAATTGCTGACACTGCTGCTGCAGATTTACCATCACCAATACCAAAACCCACACCTAGAGGTAAATCAGTAAATTGTCTTAATTGCTGTGTTTTATTTGCAACTTCTGTTACATCTACAACGGCTGAACCTGTTACACCTTTAATTGCAACATAGTAGATAAAGCCTTTAGCATGTTTTGCAATATACGCCATACGCTCCTTCGTCGTTGTAGGTGCTACCAAAAAGATGGTATCAATTTCGTGTTTATTCATTATGGGCAAAAACTGGTCAGATTCTTCTGGTGGTAGATCCACAGTTAACACACCATCAACACCCACCTCTTGTGCTTTTTGGGCAAACTGTTTATAGCCCATCGCTTCTAAGGGATTAGCATAACCCATCAACACGATAGGCGTAGTGGTATCTCTTTCTCGAAACTGACACACCATATCTAACACAGTCTGAAGGGATACACTATTTTTTAATGCACGCTCGCAGGCTTTTTGAATAACAGGACCATCCGACATGGGATCAGAAAACGGTACGCCTAGTTCTAAAATATTTGCACCTGCATCTACCAGTCCATGTAATATAGGGACAGTAACCCAAGGCTCTGGATCGCCTGCCGTAATATAAGCAATTAAAGCCGTTTGACCATCAGCCTTTAACTGTTCAAAACATTGACTAATTCGACTCACTTTTGATCCTCAAAGTTTAACCCTGCTAATGCGGCAACCGTATGCATATCTTTATCGCCTCGCCCTGACAAATTGACCAATAAGATCTGATCTGAGTCCATCTTTGGTGCTAATTTTGTCGCATAAGCCAAGGCATGGCTTGATTCTAGTGCTGGGATAATTCCCTCAATACGTGTTAAATCATGAAAAGCCTGTAGTGCTTCTTCATCGGTGACTGACACATATTTTACACGCCCTATATCTTTCAGTAGCGCATGCTCTGGCCCTACTCCCGGGTAATCTAATCCTGCTGAAATAGAATGTGTTTCAATAATTTGACCGTGTTGATCTTGCATTAAATAAGTACGGTTACCATGTAATACACCCGGTGAGCCTGCGCATAGTGGTGCTGCATGTTTACCGGTTTCAATGCCTTGGCCGCCGCCTTCTACACCGTACATTGCAACACTTTTATCAGCAATAAAAGGGTGGAATAAGCCAATGGCATTAGATCCACCTCCGATACAGGCAATAAGTGCATCTGGCAGCCTTTCGGCTACTTTCATAATTTGTTGGCGTGCTTCTCGACCAATGATGGTCTGAAAGTCTCGTACCATCTCAGGATAAGGATGTGGACCAGCTACTGTGCCAATAATATAAAAGGTATTATCAACATTAGTTACCCAATCGCGTAGCGCTTCATTGAGTGCATCTTTCAGTGTGCGAGAACCAGACTCAACTGGTATCACCTCAGCACCTAATAATTTCATTCGGTATACATTCTGTGCTTGGCGTTGTATATCTTCCGCGCCCATATACACAACACATTCAATACCTAAACGGGCTGCTACCGTTGCAGTAGCAACGCCATGCTGGCCAGCACCGGTTTCAGCAATAATACGAGTTTTCCCCATTCGTTTTGCCAATAAAGCCTGACCGATGGTATTGTTTACTTTATGTGCACCGGTGTGGTTTAAGTCTTCACGTTTAAGATAGATCTGCGCACCACCTAGTTTGTTGCTCCAGTTTTCAGCATGGTAAAGCGGTGAAGGTCGGCCAACAAAATCAGCCAGGTCCTTATCCATCTCAGCTTGAAATTCAGCGTCATTTTTATAGCGATTATAAGCCTCTTCAAGTGCATAAATCGCCTCCATCAGCGTTTCACCTACAAAGCGACCACCATAATCGCCAAAATGACCTCTATCATCTGGATAAGTGTCATAATAACTATCGATCTTTTCAGACATTAACTACCTCTTGCATAAAACCTGTTATCTTATTGTTATCTTTAATTCCCTTTGCCATCTCTACGCCACCACTGACATCAACGGCATAAGGTTGCACTTGTTCAATTGCTCTGGCTACATTCTCCGCATTAAGTCCACCTGCAACAATTAAGGGAAGATCAATATCCTTAATTAATGACCAGTCAAATACCTGCCCCGTTCCACCTGGAACATCTGCTTTATAGCTATCAAGCAATATTGCACAAGCAGATTTATATTGACTCACTTCTAATTTCAAATCAATTCCTTCACGCATCCTTAGTGCCTTCATATAGGGATGGTTAAACTGTTCACAATAATCTGCCGATTCATTGCCATGAAACTGCAAAATACTAATCGGTAAGGCGGTTAAACATGCTTTCACTTCCTTAGGATCTGCATCTACAAATAAAGCCACAATACTAATAAAGGGTGGCAAATCAGTAATAATTTGTTGTGCCTGCGCGATGGTTACAGCTCGAGGGCTGGGGGAATAAAATACTAACCCCAGCGCATCCGCCCCCATTTCAACTGCAAATTCAGCATCTTGGCGACGGGTGATACCACAAATTTTTACACGTGTTCGCATAAATTTAGTCTAAGAGAAAGGATCGTTCAACTACTTTACCAGACCACAGGAAAAGCTGACACCTTTGGAAAGTCATATTTTGCAGGATAGTCAACATTTACAAAATAAAGACCTTCAGCAGCGGCCGTGATTCCACCTTGAGATCGTTGACGACTTGCAAGCACTTCTTTGGCCCATAAGACCGGTTTATCCCCTTGACCGATAGGTACTAATACCCCGACAATATTTCGCACCATATGATGTAAAAATGACCGCGCTGTTATATCAATAGCAATACAATTATCATGGCGAGTAATCTGTATTTTTTCTATCGTTTTCATTGGGCTATGTGCCTGACAAAGCTTGGCTCGAAACGCAGAAAAGTCATGGTGACCGACTAATATATCTGCCGCTGCCTGCATTTTATATTCATCTAAAGGAGAAAATAGCCACCACATCCGATTATTTTGCAGTGCTGAACGTGCCACTCGATTATAAATCAGGTAACGATAACTCCGGTTCAGGGCAGAAAACCGTGCACTAAAATCATCATCAACAGATCTAGCCCAGACCACATTAATATCATCGGCCAAGTTGGAGTTTAAGCCCAAAATCCAACTACGCTCACTGCGCACTGCGCTGGTATCAAAATGAATCACCTGTTGCAGTGCATGCACTCCAGAGTCGGTGCGACCAGCAGCCACTGTTTTAATAGGCTGGTTTGCTACAGTAGTTAATGCCTGCTCCAGACAGGATTGAACGGTGGGCTGTGAGGGTTGAACTTGCCAACCCGCATAATGTGTCCCATCATACTCAACGCCTAATGCTACTCTCACTCACCACTCACGATGCCAAATTATTCAATAATTTCTGGGCACGTGATTGTTGATCTTCATTGCCTTCCTGCAATACTTCAGTCAGTATATTCTTAGCACCATCAGGATCACCCATGTCAACGTATGCCGCAGCCAAATCAAGTTTAGTTTCAGCCTCATCCACCTCATCAAAGTCGCCAATATCAAAGTCTAGATCATCATTGCCTACATCTAATTCATCAAGCGCTTCAACATTTGTTTCAGAAACAAGCTCCGGCAATTCTTCATCACTGCTAACATCCAGTTCCTCAAGTTCTATCTCTTCTACCAACTCACTCACATCAGTGGCTTCATCCGTTAACACTTCTGCCACATCCGGCATATCTAAATCTAACACCAAGTCGATATCATCGTCTGCTGCTGAATCATTATCTACTGTTAACGGTGTGTCTAATTCTAAAGAACCTTCTTCTTTATTAGATGTATTTTCTAAGTCAAAGTCAGTATCGAATGAGAGTGACTGTTCATCTTCCACAAGATCTTCGACTGACTCATCTAAACTAAACTCCATTACAGCGTCAGTAGTGTTTTCTTCATCTATCACTAAGGGATCTAGTTCTACATCATTGTCAGTAGTGCTTAAGGTATCCACCAAATCTGCTGATAAAGCTGCTATCCCTTCTTCTGCAAACAGCTCATTTTCAGGTACTAACGCTCTACCCCAACCTGCTATTTCTTGCCATTCAGAGGAGTCTTTATCTAAATTAATATCTGCCGCCAGTCTAGTAAATTCTTCTGGCTGTTGTTGATGATACGCTAAAGCGACCAACTTCAATGCTACCGCTTGACTGGCAGGCTGCTTAATTCTCGCTTTTTCTACTGCTGCATGTGCTTCCTCATACTCACCATACACTATCGACATTTCTGCTTGATTAAGTAGCTCATCTATAGTTTCTACTGTTTCAGCATCATCACGTATTTCCACAGTCTCAGTCTCGTCTGCAATTTCTACTTGCTCATTATCAACAATATTCTCGGGCGCAGCAGTTGCTGAATTATCCGTCGCCTTATTAGTCAATTCGGTATCATTAACACTAGCGTCTAATGATTCCGTATCAACCCACTCATACTCATCTTGCTTACGTCGTCGCGCACGCAATAAGGCAAGCAGTGCTAGTAATAATGCAGCTAAGCCACCCCAAACCACCATCGTATTATCGGCAATAAATGCTTTTATTTTATCAACCAGACCTAGTTGAGCTGCTTGGTTCGTTACGGTCTCTTCCGTGGGCGTTAACTCAGGGTAAGGAAGCACTTCTTCAACGTTACTATCATTGGGGTTATAGTCTTCACCCCTTGCTTTTACTGCGAAATAAGCAGCAACTTCATCTGTCGTTTGTGACTCAAGCTGTGGTGTGATATCCGTTTCACCTGACAGCTCATCCATACCACTATCAACCGTAGTCTCTTCCATCAATTGTTCAGTACTATCAACTAGCTCATCGACATATGTAGTAAGTATTTCATCTACATCGTCGACTAATTCATCCATACTGGGGGCAATATAAGCACCATCAAATAATTGTTCTGCTCCATCTACTAACCCATCCCTATCAGCATCATTAAGTAATGCTTCTGTGCCATCTATCAGTTCATCGGCGGCTGTATCAAGCATTTCTGCTGCATCGTCGACTAAGCCATCCATTCCAATATCAGCGGTAGTATCATCACGTAATGCTTCAGTATCACCTACCAGCTCATCGGCGGCTGTATCAAGCATTTCTGCTGCATCGTCGACTAAGTCATCCATTCCAATATCAGCGGTAGTATCATCACGTAATGCTTCAGTATCACCTAC
>CAYTAM010000005.1:17052-20752 GCA_964435685.1 uncultured Methylophaga sp.
CATCCATTCCAATATCAGCGGTAGTATCATCACGTAATGCTTCAGTATCACCTACCAGCTCATCGGTGTTACTTTCATCTAATGCTGTTTGCATTTCCTCTGATAACGTATCAGACTCAAGCTCAAGCTGTTGGTCGTCTCCAAGCATATCTTGTAAGCGCGCAAGATCAGAATCCTTTACCATAATAATTCTACGCATGATTTCTAACTGATCTTCCATCGCATCCATACGCGCTTTGAAATCAATATTTTCTTGCTGTTGCCCTTCGATAGTTTCTTGCGCTAATGTTAGTTGATCGCGTAATTTAGCAAGCGAATCACTACCTAATGGTGATAACTCATCAGCACCTATTGTTGCATCATCGCTGTCAACAACCAGTTGCAAACGTGCGTCACCTGCTGCGGTATCTAGTAGCTCTTCACCTTGTGGAATATCGATATTATTTTCTGAAATGATTGGTTCCATTTCATCTGCTACCACCGCAACTATATTATTTGCGGCTTTCCATTGCTGGTATTGTTCACCCACACGTGCCACTGCCTGACGATTAGATAGCTTGGTGATGTCATCAATGCTTGGAATCGTTAATGTAAAGCCTGTTTTAAGATTGTTAATGTTATTTCTCATAAATGCATTAGGGTTTGCATCAAGTAAAGCCAACATCATTTGATGGACAGAGACTGCTGAGGACGGTTTTGTCGCTAGCGCAATCTCCCATAATGTGTCATTTCGCTTTGTAGGTCGGTAACTATTGCCTGAGTAATAACTCGTTGTCTGTTCGGGTTGATCAGTGCTAGGCTGCTGATACGTGGTTTTTTCAGCTATTTGTTGACTTGGTATATTTTCTTGAGTGGGCGTAACTAATCTGCTAGGAGCTTCCAAAAACATACTTTTGGGTGGATCCAGCAATACGATATATTCGCGTATTAGTAGACCTTCACCTGTTGTTGCTGTCAGCAAGAAATTAACAAAAGGCTCTCTAATAGGTTGTTGTGAACTAACTTCTATCGTTGCGCCACCGGGATGCTCAACCACCGTAAATACTAAATTTGTTAGATAAAAGCTGCGTTCTATGCCCGCACGTGCAAACTCATTCTCTGTCGCTAAACGCACTTGAAGGTTGCCTTCTTCATCTTCCCTTAATGCTGTGACCGGAATGGTTGCTTTAAAAGGTTCATTTAATGCTGATGATAATTCAAGCTTTCCTAACCCAAAAGCGTGTAATTGCATTGGCATCAAGATCCCTAATGCGACTATCACCGCAACACTGGAAAACGTTCTATTTATCATTACAAATTCCTTTAAACATTTAAGCTAAGTCATTATCCTACCACTAGTAAGAGACCCTTGCATAATTAAAGCACACTTTATGAAGCACATAAAACAGTAGCTATTTTACTCAAAAACTCGTCAAATAGTTCGCTGTTCTCCTTGTTTTTGGGTAAAAAGTGTACTATTTTCTGCATTCCCTAAACCGCGATTTAATTATACAAAAACCTTTTAAAGGTAGTCATTAACCAGAATTTCTGCAATTTGAATACTGTTTAATGCCGCACCTTTACGCACATTATCGGTCACTACCCATAAATCTAAACCTTTTGGGTGAGAAATATCCTCCCTAATTCGACCAACATACACTGAATCGCTACCCGAACCATCAGTAACTGCCGTGGGATAACCGCCATCTTTATGTTCATCAATTACCACAATTCCCGGCGCATTAGTAAGTAACTCTTTGGCTTGTGTTGCTGTGATTTTCTGTTTTGTCTCAATATGTAATGCTTCAGAATGTCCATAAAAAACAGGCACACGTACTGCCGTTGGATTGACAGTTATAGCATCATCACCCATTATTTTGTTAGTTTCCCAAACCATTTTCATTTCTTCTTTAGTGTAACCATTGTCTTCAAATACATCAATATGAGGCAACACATTAAATGCAATTTGTTTTGGGTAAACATTGCTTTCAACAGTACGACCATTTAATAATGCCGCTGTTTGCTTAGCCAGCTCATCCATGGCAGGTTTACCTGTTCCCGATACTGCTTGGTAGGTGCATACATTAACGCGGGTGATACCTACCGCATCATAAATCGGTTTCATCGCTACCAGCATTTGAATGGTTGAGCAGTTGGGGTTGGCGATAATACCGCGATTTTTATACTGGGCGATAGCCTCAGGGTTGACTTCAGGTACAACCAAGGGAATATCATCGTCATAACGAAATTCTGAGGTATTATCGATGACTACACACCCTGCCTCCGCTGCTTTAGGTGCGTATATTTTAGAAACACTTGCGCCTGGCGAAAACAAGCCTAACTGCACCTTAGAAAAATCAAAGGTAGCCAAATCTTCGACAATTAATGATTTATTACCAAAACTTACTGTGCTCCCTGCAGAGCGCTTACTCGCTAAAGCATAAATTTTACCCACAGGGAAATCCCGCTGATGCAGGATCTCTAACATTGCCTCACCTACAGCACCTGTTGCACCAACAACCGCAACGTCAACTTTTTTACTCACATTTCACCTTAATAATAATTTTTAAATATCTAAAACAATTGAATTTCTACAATAGCATAATTTAAAGTGCAGCAATCACGGCCGCACCCATTGCTGACGTACCGACTTTAGTCGTGCCTTCAGAATAAATATCCGCAGTTCGCAAGCCTTGATCAAGCACTTTGCTAACCGCATTTTCAACACGATCAGCCAAGGTTGACTCATCCAAAGTATAACGCAACATCATGGCAACAGACAGAATCGTTGCTAATGGATTAGCACTGTTTTGACCCGCAATATCTGGGGCAGATCCATGAATAGGTTCATACATGCCTTTGCCATTTTCATCTAACGAGGCAGAAGGCAACATGCCAATTGAACCAGTTAACATAGACGCACAATCTGACAGAATGTCACCAAACATATTGGTGGTAACCATCACATCAAACTGCTTGGGCGCGCGTACCAATTGCATAGCAGCATTATCAACATACATATGGCTCAATTCAACATCGCCATACTCCTTAGCCACTGTTTCCATTGTTTCACGCCATAGCTCGGTACTTTCTAATACATTGGCTTTATCAACACTGCACAGGCGACCTTGTCTTTTTTGAGCAATATCAAAGGCGACTTTACCAATTCGACTTATTTCGCTTTCTTTATAGACTAAGGTATTAAAGCCTTCTTTTTCACCATTTTCTAAAATCCTAATACCACGAGGCTCACCAAAGTAAATACCGCCCGTTAACTCACGCACAATCATTAAGTCTAGCCCTGACACCACCTCTGGTTTTAGCGAAGAAGCATCCGCTAACTGCGGATATAAAATAGCAGGACGTAAATTAGCAAATAAATTTAACTCACTACGAATACCAAGCAGGCCTTTTTCAGGTCTAACACTAATATCTAATGCTTCCCATTTATAGCCACCCACAGCACCTAACAAAATAGCGTCTGCAGCTTTTGACATCGCTATTGTTTCTTCGGGTAAAGGTGTACCGGTTTCATCATAAGCAGCGCCGCCAATTAAGCCATATTCAAGCTCCACAGCTAAGCCTTCACTTGCCAATGCCTTAAGAAGCTTTACCGCTTCTTCCACAATCTCTGGACCAATGCCATCACCCGGTAATATCACTATTTTTTTTGTCATTCTTTTTTGTTCACTATTCATCAAGTAGTTTGGGTATATACCCA
>CAYTAM010000006.1:0-18890 GCA_964435685.1 uncultured Methylophaga sp.
GGGTATATATCTATTTTCATTTATACATCCACCTATGCAAAGCCCTCAGAGTTCCCCTAATACTTTTATGGGTGAAACAAACGTAAACTCAGTATAAAATAGTTGTTTATTTTATTATCTATGGAACATTCATGCTAACTGTGCCACAAATTGAGAAAATAGTTAACGATTACAGTGACTCTGCTGCCCAAATGACATTGGGTGAAAGTAAGGCAAAAGTTGATATAAATTTAAATGGCGAGAAACTGGCGGTTGCAGTCACTTTGGGTTATCCCGTTAATGGTTTTGTTGATAGATTGCAGTCGGATCTAGTGTCATTACTGCAACATCAAACGGCGTTAACTGATATTGCGGTCACCATTGATTGGAAAATAACTAAACATAAAGTACAGCCAGGCGTGCAAGGGATAAAAAATGTTAAAAACATTATTGCCGTTGCATCGGGCAAAGGTGGGGTAGGTAAATCGACAACATCGGTTAATGTAGCCTTAGCGTTATCAGCAGCAGGGGCGAATGTTGCTATTCTGGATGCAGATATTTATGGACCAAGTCAGCCACAAATGCTGGGTACTAACGAGCGACCAGAATCACCCGATGGCAAAATAATTGAGCCAATTAAAAGCCATGGCTTACAAAGCATGTCGATTGGGTTTTTAATTGATGCTGAGCAACCGATGATTTGGCGAGGTCCCATGTTAACGCAAGCCTTGGATCAAATGCTTAACGATACTAATTGGCAAGATGTGGATTATTTAGTGATCGACTTGCCACCAGGTACGGGAGATATTCAATTAAGCCTATCGCAAAAAGTACCTGTTAGTGGCGCGGTGATCGTGACCACACCTCAAGATCTTTCATTAATTGATGCGCGCAAAGCATTAAAAATGTTTGAAAAAGTCAATGTGCCGGTATTTGGTGTGATTGAAAATATGAGTACGCATGTATGCAGTCAGTGTGGTCATCAAGAGCATATATTTGGGGCAGGTGGCGGTAATAAAATGGCACAGCAATATAATATTGATTTATTAGGCAGTTTACCGCTAGATATTAAAATTCGTGAAGATGCTGATCAGGGTAATCCAACAGTTGCTGCTGATCTTGATGGTGAAATTAGTTGGGCTTATCGTAATATTGCGCAGGCCATTGCTGCTAGATTAGCGCAACAAGGTAAAGGGTTTTCAACGGCATTTCCAAATATAGTTATTAAAAATGATTAATCAGGTTATCATTGGGGTTAATTAGGAAGCTTCCTTAGAGTAGAAACGACTAAAATTATGAGTATAAAATCAGATAAATGGATCCGCCGAATGGCGGCAGAACACGATATGATTTCGCCATTTGAAGCCGGGCAGGTGCGTGAAGATGATAACGGCAGAATGATTTCTTATGGCACATCAAGTTATGGTTATGATGTCCGTTGTTCTACAGAATTTAAGATCTTCACCAATATTAACTCAGTGATTGTTGATCCTAAAAATTTCGATGAAGGTAGCTTTGTCGATATCAATTCCGATGTATGTATTATCCCCCCGAATTCATTTGCCTTGGCGCGCACGGTAGAGAAATTTAAAATCCCACGTAATGTATTGACTATTTGCCTAGGAAAATCGACCTATGCACGGTGTGGCATCATTGTTAATGTCACCCCGTTAGAGCCAGAGTGGCAAGGCTATGTAACCTTGGAGTTTTCAAACACTACGCCGCTACCTGCAAAGATTTATGCCAATGAAGGTGTGGCACAGATGTTGTTTTTTGAATCTGATGAAGTCTGTGAAACATCCTATGCTGATCGTGGTGGCAAATACCAAGGTCAGCAGGGCGTAACATTGCCTAAATCTTAAGGGGCATGATGACTGTATCTCGTTTTTTTATTGTATTAACAACCTTATTATTGCTAGGGTGCAGTCATCAGCGAGACGCAGATAAGCAATGGGCACATAGCGAATTAAGCAGTTTTGATTCTGCTTTTTCGCCTAATGGGAAATATGTATTAGTCGGCGATACCGATGGCCCTGCCAGATTATGGAATATAGAGGAAAACAAGGTTGTTTATACTTGGCAAAACAATGAAGAAATTGGCACAACAACGCTTGTCGGCTTTTCTGCAGATAGCAAGGTGGCGGCGACCGTAGAACAAGATGTGATCGTTTTATGGGAAGTGGCTAATGGGGAGCCGATGATGCGTTTGAGCTTTCCCGTTAATATTAAGGCGTTAGCCTTGTCGCAGCATGGCGATTATTTGTTGCTGGCTTTACATGATCGCACCGCCGTATATTTTGATGTGATTGAAAATCGTGTTTTGCAAATATTTGAGCATGACGGTGAAACTGTTAGCTCCCCGATTAACCAGTTAATTAATGCGGTGGCCATTTCACCTAGCGGTAAATATGCCTTGACAGGTGGCGATGATCGAACTGCACGGTTATGGCGGCTGGAAACGGGTGAGCAGTTGCGGAGTTGGGAGCATGAAAACCATGTTAATATTGTGGCGTTCTTACCTAAAGGTGGTTTTGCTATAACCGGTGCGGGTAATGGTCAAACGCACCTGTGGAATATAAAAACAGCGGACAAAAAATACACATTGCGTACCTCTTCGTGGCCTAAAAATTGGCAATTACCTGATTTTCCTACATTTAAGACCACCACATCGGCTATCGGTTTTTCTCCAGATAATAAAACTTTGATAACAGGTCACCCATCACAAAAATTGTGTTTATGGACAGTAGCCACCGGTGATAACATTGATTGCTGGCAGGTTGCACGAAGACAAGCACTGCGCCCTGGAGTGGTGTTACAAGCGGTCGCCTTTTCTGCAGATGGTAAAGCGGTTTATAGTGCTGCGGGGAATGGCATTACTCAGAAGTGGCAAATTAAATAAATGCTAAAATTAGTTTTCTTTGTGCCAAAAAGCCACAAGGAGGCCGTAAAACAAGCTGTTTTTGAGCAAGGAGCAGGGCGTTACGATGGCTATGACTGTTGTGCGTGGGAAGTCTTGGGCACAGGTCAATTTAAAGCCTTATCTGGCAGTCAGCCCTTTATCGGTCAGCAAGATGAAATTGAAACTGTGCTTGAGTACCGAGTGGAAATGATTTGCTCAGAACAGCATATCAAAGCGGTATTGCAGGCATTAATTGATAGTCATCCTTATGAAAAACCTGCTTATGATGTTCAGAAAATTAGAGTTTGAGGGTATTTGTAATGAAATACAAAGAGCATATGTTCCGATATAAAGAAGACTATACTCAGGGAGGGTTAAGTCTTGTAAGATCTCTTAAATGCGGATCAGACTATAGCCTTATTTCTTTGTTTGCTGGAGCAGGAGGCTTAGATCTCGGTTTTGAGCAAGCAGGTTTTAAAACAATATGGGCAAATGAACATGATAAAAACATAGCACCTTCGTATCAAAAGTTTCTTCCTCATGTTGAGTTTGATGGTCGTTCTATTTCATCGATACCAGAAGATGAAATACCCAAAGCATCAGGAATTATTGGTGGTCCACCGTGTCAATCATGGAGTGAAGCGGGAGCAAAAAGGGGAGTTAACGATCCGAGAGGAAAGTTGTTCTTCGATTATATTCGTGTATTAGAATATATTAGACCTGATTTTTTTGTTGCTGAAAATGTGTCTGGAATTTTACATAAGAGAAATGAAAATTCGTTTCAAATGATTATTAGCTTGTTTACGGATGCTGGCTATGATGTCAGTTGGAAAAAATTAAATGCAAGTGATTATGAGGTACCCCAAGATAGAGAAAGGGTTTTTGTTGTCGGGTTTAGAAAAGAGTTATCTGTTAACTTCAGCTTTCCATCTCCCATACTTAAAAAAGTAACATTGGAAGACACGATTTTTGATTTAAAAGATATACCTCTCGGTCTAAATACAGGCATTGTTAATCATGAGATAACAGACACGGGTTATTCATCAATGTTTATGTCACGAAATAGAGTTAGGGCATGGGGGGAACAATCTTATACTATTCTGGCAACAGACCGACATACACCGCTACATCCTCAGGCACCTAAAATGATCTTAACAGAAGATCGTGATAAACGTATGTTTGTCCCTGGACATGAGGATAAATATCGGCGTTTAAGTGTGCGGGAATGTGCTCGGATCCAAACTTTCCCTGATGAGTATGAATTTATTTATTCGCATGCGCGAAATGGATATAAAATGGTAGGAAATGCTGTGCCTGTTCGACTGGCTTATCATTTGGCGATGCAAATTAAACACTGTTTGGATCAAAAATAATGGCTTCTCAAGTAAAAAATGGCAAGGCATTTGAATGGGCAGTGGGGTTGGCTGTGCAGGACAAAACAGGTTTTAATATTGAGATAAGCTCTGCAGCTCAAAAAAATAAAGACTGTTTTAATGATAGAGATGTAACAGAAAAACAGCGGGAGGTTTATAATCGTAATGCACACCATGCGGTGGAGCATATTTTAGAGAAAGAAAACCTATCTAGCCAAGGAAAAATACTGTTTTTAGCCGATGCTGCTGGTAAATCAGGTGATGTAAGAGATCTTAAAATAATTACTGATACAAAAGTTGTGGGCATTTCATGCAAAACAAACCATGATGCGTATAAACATTCTCGCCTTTCTAAGAAGTTAGATTTTGTTAAAAAATGGGGTTTAGATTCGGAAGGTTGTAGTCAACAATATTTCGATACCATTTCTCCGCTCTTTAATGAGCTGGCAGACATAAGAAAGCGAAGTGGTCAGAGCGCATTGTGGGCTGATCAGGCTGATGTCCCAGCCCGCTTTTATTGGCCATTATTAAATGCATTTGAAAATGAGGTGAAGCGCGTCCAATCACCTGAAATGTGTGAAAATTTTATTAAATATTTAGTGGGTAATAATGACTTTTACAAAGTAGTTTCAAAAAATAAAGGTGTAACCATTCAAGGTTTTAATCTGCAAGGCACTCTGAATGTGACGAAACCACAGTTACCAACTAAAATTGATCTTATAAAAGATAAAAATTTATCACAGTATTCCAAAACGATTTTATTTGATAAAGGTTGGACATTCAATTTTAGGATCCATAATGCATCGTCACGGGTTGAGGCTTCATTGAAATTTGATGTTCAAGCAGTTAGTTTATCACCAAAGATTTATATCCATCATATCAACTTCTAAAATTTTTATAGAGAGATTGAATGAATATCACACCCAAAGAAACCTTTTTAGCTGATTACCAAGTTCCTAACTATCTGATTGATACGGTACACTTGCATTTTGAATTAGGGGCATCAACAACACATGTGCGCAGTGTGTTGGCAGTGCGTAGGAATCCACAAGGTAGTGGCGGTGACTGTGTGCTGGATGGTGAGCAGATTGAGCTGGTTTCAATCAAGATAGATGGTCGACAATTACAAGGCAATGAATATCAACGTACTGATAAAGCACTACGACTATCGTCATTGCCTGATAACTTTGAATTAGAGCTTGAAACCTATATCCAACCGGATAAAAACACCGCGTTAGAAGGCTTATATCATTCTGGTTCATTACTGTGTACTCAATGTGAGGCCGAAGGCTTTAGGCGCATTACCTACTATTTAGATCGCCCTGATGTAATGTCAGTATTTACAGTTTCTCTGGTGGCTGACAAGCAGACTTTCCCCATTATTTTGGCGAATGGTAATTTAGAAGAGCAGGGGCAATTTGATGATGGTCGCCATTGGACACGCTGGCATGATCCTCACCCTAAACCCAGTTATTTATTTGCCTTAGTGGCAGGAGATTTATACTGCCAGCAAGATAGCTTTATTACCCAATCTGGTCGTGAAGTGAGTTTGCAGATCTACGTTGATCATGAAAATAGCCATAAATGTGATCATGCCTTGATGTCGTTAAAACAAGCGATGAAATGGGATGAAGAAACCTATGGCCGTGAATATGATTTAGATGTGTTTATGATTGTGGCAGTTAATGATTTTAATATGGGCGCGATGGAAAATAAGGGATTAAATATTTTTAATGCCTCATGTGTATTAGCCAGCCCTGAAACAGCAACCGATGCGGACTATTATCGTATTCAAAGTATTGTTGGCCACGAATATTTTCATAATTGGTCGGGTAATCGAGTAACATGCCGTGATTGGTTTCAACTTAGTTTAAAAGAAGGCTTTACTGTTTTACGCGACCAACAATTTAGTGCTGCACTTAACTCTGAGGCGGTGCAACGAATTGACGACGTTAATCAGTTACGCACTATGCAGTTTGCGGAAGATGCGGGCCCAATGGCACATCCTGTTCGTCCCGCTTCATTTATTGAGATCAGCAATTTTTATACTGTGACTATTTATGAAAAAGGTGCTGAAGTGGTGGCAATGATTAAAACCATTGTGGGTGACAAAGGCTTTAGAAAAGGTACCGATCTGTATTTTGAACGCCACGATGGACAGGCGGTGACGACAGATGATTTTGTTAAAGCTATTGAGGATGCCAATAAGGTTGACTTAAGCCAGTTTAAGCGATGGTATTCGCAAGCGGGCACGCCAGAATTGACAGTTGAAAGTCAGTATGATGATATTAATAATAACTTTACACTGACTGTGTCTCAATCCTGCCCTGCAACCCCGGATCAAGCGGAGAAAGAAGCGTTTTATATCCCGCTTGCAATGGGTTTGTTAGATAAAAATGGTGCTGCACTTTCACTACAAATTAAGGGTGAAGACGGTGGTTTTACGGGTGATACCCGCGTATTATCAATCACTGAGCCAACGCAAACCTTTGTATTTGATAATGTTCAAGCTAAACCTGTGCTTTCGCTGTTGCGTGGTTTCTCAGCACCAGTAAAGGTTAAGGGTAAACAGACCAATGCAAAATTAGCCTTTTTGATGGCATATGATAGTGATAGTTTTAATCGTTGGGATGCAGGGCAAAGCCTATTGATTAATGTATTGTTAACGTTAGCGGATGACATTCAACAACAAAATTCACTAAGCCTACCAAATGATTTAATCGACCAATTTAGACTGATTTTGACAGATAGAGAGCTTGATCCTGCCTTGATTGCCAAAATGTTATCCCTCCCTACAGAAAATTATTTAGCCGCACAGATCAAATATGCCGATGTTGATGCGCTCCATAAGGCGCGGCATTTTTTGAAAAAGACACTGGCAAATGGTTTAAAAGAGGATTTAGTAAACAGATACCAACAATGTGATCTATCAAACAAATATCAATTTAATTGCGATGATATGGCACGGCGTAGTCTGAAAAACACCTGTTTAAGCTATTTAATGGCAACGGGTGATCCGATGCAAATCCAGCGTTGTCTCAAGCAGATGAAACATTCTGATAATATGACAGATACCCTTGCAGGATTAGCGTTATTAGCTGATCAGGCCGGCTCAGAAGGTGAGCGTGCATTAGCAGCGTTTTATGACCAATGGCAACATGATCGCTTGGTTGTTGATAAATGGTTAACAGTTCAAGCACAATCGAACTTGCCAGACACATTGTCACGTGTTAAAAAACTGATGAAGCATACTGCATTTAATATTAAAAACCCAAATAATGTACGTGCACTTATTGGTCAGTTTTGCCGAAACAATCCAGTTAATTTTCATGCAAAAGAGGGTTCAGGCTACCGTTTCTTAGCAGAGCAAATATTGGTGCTTAATCAACTGAACCCTCAAGTTGCTGCTCGCATGTTAGGTGCGTTTAATTGTTGGCGGCAATATGATGAAGCAAGACAGGTTCTAATGAAGCAATCACTTTCAGATATTGCTAGTCATGATGGCTTATCCACTGATGTCTATGAAGTTGTTACTAAATATTTAGCCGATGTTTAAGCTTGATCCAAGATTAGAACAAGACACTATCTTAATGGGTGAGTTTGCGCTTAGCAAAGTGTTATTAATGAATGATACGCGTTATCCATGGGTGATCTTAGTGCCGAGAGTGACTGGTTTAACAGAGATCTTTCAACTTAATGATAAGCAACAGCATCAATTAATGCTTGAATCAAACTTTGTTGCCGAAAAATTAAATAATTTAGTGCATGCTGATAAAATGAATATAGCGGCATTAGGCAATGTGGTGTCACAGTTACATATTCATCATGTGGCACGATTTATTGATGATGAATCTTGGCCGGCGCCGGTATGGGGGAAAGGACAAGCTGTGTATTATGATGACGCTGGGCGAAAAGCTGTGATCCAACAATTAAAACGAATATTTGTTGAATTATTATACGATGGCGACTGAGTTGTTTTTTAGTCTAAATGTAAGCAGAGAACAAGCTTTATTGTACTACCAAGGTATTGCTAGAGCCGTTATTGTGACAACGGTAAATGGGCAGAAATTACAATTTCCAGCAGAACACATTAGACCATTTATTGATCAAAATGGTATACAAGGCAATTTTCGGATCCAGTTTGATGGCGATAATAAACTGATTGGATTAAGTCGGTGCTAAAGGTGAGAAATCACACCTGACTAATTAACGGAGCACCCTCTAATAAATGAGGTTTGGGTTTACCAATATAATAGCCTTGCGCATAGTCGACCCCTAAGGTTTTTAGCAAAGCAAGGGTTTCAGCATCTTCAACAAACTCAGCTACAGTCTTTTTCCCCATTGTCTTAGCAATATCAACCAATGCTTTGACAAAGGTTCTATCATTTTCATTGTTTACCAAGTTTGTTATAAATGAGCCATCAATTTTAACAAGATCTACAGGTAACTCTGTTAATGAGTGTAATGATGAGGGATCTTTACCAAAATTATCCAAAGAAAAGCGATAACCCAAGGAGTTTAATAATTCTATAAAGTCTCGTGCTTGAATTATATCCGGTGTAGTAGCTGCTTCAGAGAGCTCAAAAATAAAGTTATCAGGGCTGGCATTATTTTCTTTTAATAGCCGTTTTAGTAGTGGTACTAGAATAGAGTCGTTTATTGCTGAAGCAGATAAATTGACAGAGAGTGAAATATCGGCATTAATGTGATCTAATTCAGCTTGTAATTTGAGACTGTTTTTTATAACAAAGTGGTCAATACTATGAATAAGCCCCGTTTGTTCTGCTATAGGAATAAAGGATGAGGGTAAATGCATTACATTGGTATCATCAAGCATTCTTATTAATACTTCATAGTGGTTTATCGCCTCTGATTGAATATTCATAATAGGCTGATAATGAAGAACAAAGCGATTGTTTTCCAAGGCGTTTTCTATTTGTTGCTTCCAAAATACCCGCGATTCCAATTGAACACGTGTTTTATCATCAACATTGAACATATGCCACGTGTTTTTGCCTTTATCTTTAGCTTGATACATAGCTAAATCAGCATTGCTTATTAATTCTTCAATAGATAGTCCTGCCAAAGGAAATTGAACAATACCGATACTCGTTGTTACTTTGTATTTTAAATTGTTAAAGCTAACATTCATTAGCACTAACTGATCCAAGATTTTTTGTGCAAAATTAATAGCACCTTCTTCATCTGTTTGCGGCAGAATAATTGCAAATTCATCGCCTCCCAGACGTGCAACACTATCTGTTGTTCGTGATAGCGACAGCAATGTTTGTGCAACTTGTTTGAGTACGTGGTCTCCTGCTTTATGCCCATAACGATCATTGATGTCCTTAAATTGATCGAGATCCAGAAATAATAATGCACCTAAATGATCAAAGCGTTTTGCGTTATTTAATAATTGCTCAAAAATAGCGTTAAATTTACGACGGTTATAAAGCTCGGTTAATACATCATGTTCTGCTAACCAAATAATATGTTCATCACTGCGTTTCTTTTCAGTAATATCGAGTCCTACCGCCAAAATAGCAGAGCCATCGGTTGGATGATTGAGGCTGGAATATAGCCAAGAAATAATATGGATAGAGCCTGTTTTACGATTAATAAGCTCAGCTTCTTGCTGGTTAATAACTTGCTTAGAAGGATCTAAATGAAGAAGTATATTTTTAGTTTCTAGCCATTTTTCTGTCGGGAAAAAGCGTTCAAAAGATGAATAAATAATTTGTTCAGATTTGTAAGCTGTAATGTGTTCAGCATAACTATTAAATGAGGTTATTAGACATTCTTTATCCATCGTAATAATAAGCATTTGTGCAGTGTTTATTAGGCTGTGAATAAAGTCTCGTTCTTGTTGTAGCTCTTCACCACGCTTGCTTAGTGCTATGGTATGCTCCTCGATGGAATCATATAAATTTTCTTGTTGAGAAGTTAACTCAAACGTTGATTTTTCTAATTGACCAAGCTCATCATTAAAGCCAAAACAATCTTTTTGTGGTATTAATGATTTAGCAGCATCATATTTTTGCTGAGCAATAAGCGGCAATGCTTTTGATATTGAAGACAGACGAGATAACGGCTTTGATACAAAAAACATGAAAGCAAAAACAATGGTCAACATGCTAATAAGTGAAAATAAAATATTACGATAAGTAGTATTAACGATCTGTTGATATTGTTCGGCAATAGTGTCAGTAATAATAAATAACAGCTTATTGTTTTGCGGTAACTCAATAAAATGAAACTCAACAGGATCAATCTCTTCTTCCAAAAACCAGAGGAGATCATTATGTTTTCTTATAATTGGGTTGGATTTAATGTCTTGTAATGAGTAGTTTCTTGCTAAGCTATGTAATTGAGCATGGTTTTCTTTTAGAGATGCCACTGGGTGAATTTTCATATTCCATTTTGATATAAACTGACTTGTTGGTGCGTTATAAGCTTGGCTAAGAATAGCAATATCAGCACCGGTTTTGTGTGTGAATGCTGCTAGTATCTTATCTAGACCTGTAGCAACAACTAATAGCGCATTAACACGTTTTTTAATAAGCACAGGTACTAGCATAAATTTTGTGCAGTGCTGGCTACAATCAATATAGCTCTGTGCTTTGCCACTGTTAATGACGCTAGAGAATTGTTGTTTAATTTCTATGGGTAGCTCTGCACCCCATCCTGCTAATTTATTGCCATTTGCATCCAAGTATTGCGCATGAGAAATATGCCAGTTAGACTCAAGCATTGTGCGATTAGTATTTAATAGCTGTGTTGTTTTTACTAAATAATTTCTAACCGATAAATTAGTGTTCGGGCTAAGGGATAGCGCTGCCACTTGTCGTAATTTAGTCGCAGAATTTGCCAGTTCACTATGTAATGTTTGTTTATACTGTTGCTGAATTTGAGTGCGAGAGGCATCAAGTTTTTGCAGTGAGTTCCAGTATGATAAAGCGATAAAGCTTGCATTGATTAAGACTAGCAATATTCCAAAAAAGAATACTGCTTTCCATTTCATGCTCAAGAATAATTTATTAAGTAGGTTCATAAAGCTAAAGCAAGCTGAGCAAAAATACTGTTGTGAAAAGTTCACAATAATTAGTAAAAGATCAGCATTTATAGCTTTAATTTATCAATTAGTCTATTGTACCATTGTACCTAAGCTAGCCATTCACTATGGTGGCTAGCAGTAAAGGAAGTTACTTAGAACCCTTATGGTAATAGAGATAAGTGCCAGAAAGACTATCGGGCCAGCTTTGTTTTTTGTTACCTAAATATTGCCACCAAAAACCTAAGCCAACAGGTATCCATGAGATAAGTGCGACAATAAAGCGCAGGCTTGCCTGTCGCCAGCTAACACGAGAATCATGTTCACTAAGTAAATATACCTGCCAGGCCCGCATACCGATAGTTTGGCCGCCATGCGTCCAAAACCAGCAATAAAATAACCAACATACTGTAAACAAATATGCCATGAATAATAGATTTCCTTGACTTATTGCTTGACCATCATTAACAAGAACGGCAATGAGCAGCGCAAAAAGCAATACTGACAGTAATATCATGCTGTCATAAAACATCACAGCAAGTATTCTAAATAAACTGGGTTTATAGGCAGTTTGTGAATAATCGGTCATAAATATGTAAATTTAGTTGGGTAGAACAGAGACATAAAGTATCATCATTAACTTATAGATGTGAATAGGGTTTAGCATGTTGCAATTGATCGGGCGCTCAGCACTTTCGGTATTTCGTTTAGATAAGTTATTAGCATTGATAAAAAGTGAAGCCAATAATGTAATTTCTATTCGTGCTGAATACCGCTACTTTATTGAAATTGAAGATAAAACTAAGCTTGTAGCAATACAACAACAAGTATTAGAAACACTACTAGAGGCAAGCTTGGATAACGGTAGTGAGGCGGGTGACGAACACTTTTTTTTAGTTACTCCACGACCTGGCACTATTTCACCGTGGTCGAGTAAAGCCACTGATATTGCGCATAATAGTGGTTTAACCACTGTGTTACGAATAGAGCGAGGCATTGCCTTTTTTATAAAAACAGTGCAGCCATTACCGGCAGAACAGCAGCGACTAATTGCTGCAAAATTGCATGACCGCATGATTGAAGTTGTATTTGATTGTGTTGATGAGGTTGAACGCTTATTTGTTCATAATCCATCACGACCTTTGGCTATGGTAGATATTTTAAATGGCGGTCGTGAAGCGTTAGTTTCAGCAAACAGAGCGATGGGGCTAGCATTAGCAGAAGATGAAATTGATTATTTAGTCGATAATTTTATTGCCTTAGGGCGCAACCCTAACGATATTGAATTAATGATGTTTGCACAGGCAAACTCAGAACATTGCCGCCATAAAATATTTAGTGCAGATTGGATCATTGATGGTAACAGGCAACCGCATACGCTGTTCAATATGATCCGTAATACCCATGCCTTACATCCTGAAGGTGTAATCACCGCCTATAGTGATAATTCTTCAGTGATTGAAGGTGCTAAAACACAGAGGTTTCATGTTGATATGGCAACTAATCACTATCGTTACCAAGGCGAAGTGCAGCATATTTTAATGAAGGTAGAAACGCATAATCACCCCACTGCTATTTCACCTTTTCCGGGTGCGGCAACAGGTGCCGGTGGTGAGATCCGGGATGAGGGTGCGACTGGTCGTGGTTCAAAACCTAAAGCGGGTTTAACGGGTTTTTCTGTTTCTAATCTAAATATTACGGGTTTTGAGCAACCGTGGGAAACCGACTATGGCAAGCCAGTTCGCATGGCATCAGCGCAAGATATTATGCTGGAAGGACCTATTGGTGGCGCGGCATTTAATAATGAGTTTGGTCGCCCTAATTTATGTGGTTATTTCCGCACATATGAAGCATTAGTGCCTAGTGCCAATGGCTTTGAAGTACGTGGCTATCACAAACCTATTATGGTCGCCGGTGGTATGGGAACAATTAGACCACAACATGTGAACAAGAATATTTTTGACCCCGGCGTTCAGCTTATTGTATTAGGCGGCCCTGCCATGTTAATTGGCTTAGGCGGCAGCGCAGCATCGTCAGTGGCATCAGGTGCCAGTGACGAAGGCTTAGACTTTGCATCAGTACAACGTGGTAATCCTGAAATGGAGCGCCGCTGTCAAGAAGTGATTGATCGTTGTGTGGCATTGGATCAAAATAATCCCATTATCGCTATCCATGATGTAGGTGCGGGCGGACTGTCTAATGCCTTTCCTGAATTGGTTGATGACAGTGGCCGAGGTGGTCGTTTTGAATTACGCTTAATTCCTAATGATGAATCCAGCATGTCTCCGATGGAAATTTGGTGTAATGAATCCCAAGAGCGTTATGTATTAGGTATTTCAGCTGATGACGTTGAAGAATTTCAAGCGATTTGTGAGCGTGAGCGTTGTCCTTGGGCGATTGTGGGCGAGGTAACAACAGAACAACATTTATTAGTGGGTGATGCTGATAATGATAATAACCCGGTTGATATACCGATGTCATTATTATTAGGCAAGCCACCAAAAATGTTACGTGATGTTAAACATCAAACCTTTAAAAAGCCTGAATTAGATTTGACAGCAGTAACGGTTAAAGAGGCATTAGAACGGGTATTAAAACTACCCACAGTTGCCAGTAACAACTTTTTGATCACCATCGGAGACCGCAGTGTCACCGGCTTAGTTGCCCGCGATCAAATGGTAGGGCCTTGGCAAGTGCCTGTTGCTGATTGTGCTGTCACACTAGCTGATCATCATGGTTTTAAAGGTGAAGCGATGTCGATGGGTGAACGTGCGCCATTAGCACTTATTGATGCAGCTGCATCGGGTCGTATGGCAGTGGGTGAAGCGATTACTAATATTGCAGCGGCAACTATTGCCAATATGGGTGATATTAAATTATCAGCAAACTGGATGGCTGCATGCGGTCATGCGGGTGAAGACGCACTTTTATATGAAACGGTGCATGCTGTTGGTATGGAATTATGCCCGCAACTTGGCATTGCTATTCCTGTAGGTAAAGATTCACTATCAATGAAAACCGTATGGCAAGATGAAGGTAAAAATAAATCCGTCACATCACCGCTATCACTGATTGTTACAGCTTTTGCACCAGTAACCGATGCCTCTAAAACAGCGACACCGCAGTTACGCACCAATCAAGGTGATACCGATCTGATCTACATCGATTTGGGTAAGGGTCATAATAGGCTTGCTGCATCTGCAATTGCACAAGTGTATAGCCAAGTGGGTCATCATGGCCCTGATGTTGATGATCCTAAACTATTGAAAAAATTCTTTTATGCGATTCAACAATTACAGCAAGATGATTTGCTACTGGCTTATCATGATCGTAGTGATGGTGGTGTGATCACTACCCTCTGTGAAATGGCTTTTGCTGGACATTGTGGCATTGAGGTTGATTTTTCCAGTCTAGGTGGGCCATTAGCCTTATTGTTTAATGAAGAGTTAGGTGCTGTTATTCAAGTGCGCCATTGTGATGTTGAAGATGTGTTAGCTGTTTTACGTGAACAAGATTTATCACATCACAGTCATGTGATTGGAGTAGTAAGGGATGACCAACAGATTGTCATCAGGGTGAATAGCAAACAAGAAATTAATCAGCCACGAGTGGAGTTACAACGTTTTTGGGCTGAAACCAGTTATCAAATGCAGTCTTTACGCGATAATCCTGATTGTGCACAGCAAGAGTTTGATACCTTGTTAGACGATAATGATCCCGGCCTGCATGCAACATTAACATTTGATCCGACAGAGCATATTGCGGCTGCACTTATTGTGGGTGGCGATCGCCCTAAAGTAGCCATTTTGAGAGAGCAGGGCATTAATGGTCAAGTGGAGATGGCAGCGGCATTTGATCATGCGGGTTTTACTGCCATTGATGTGCATATGAGTGATATTATTGAAGGGCGGGTGAACTTGGCTGGTTTTAAAGGTTTAGTTGCCTGCGGCGGCTTCTCTTATGGTGATGTTTTAGGTGCTGGTCGAGGCTGGGCAAGTACGATTTTGCATAATGATGAAGCGAGGATCCAATTTAGTGATTTCTTTAAACGTACGGACACCTTTTCCTTAGGTGTTTGCAATGGTTGCCAGATGTTATCGCAATTAAAAGAATTGATCCCAGGTAGTGAGCATTGGCCACGTTTTGAACGAAATATATCAGAGCAATTTGAAGCACGATTATCATTAGTTGAAATTATTGATTCACCTTCAGTATTGCTCAAAGATATGACGGGTTCAATTATGCCAATCGCAGTGGCACATGGTGAAGGCAGAGCAGATTTTAGTGAAACAGGATCAATCAATAACTCACTGATTGCCATGCGTTATGTGGATAATTATGGCCAATCTACAGAACATTATCCTCAAAATCCTAATGGCTCACCGCAAGGTATTACCGCATTAACCACAACAGATGGTCGTGTGACCATTATGATGCCGCATCCAGAACGTGTTACCCGCACAGTGCAACACTCATGGCACCCCGACAATTGGAGCAAAGATGGCCCATGGCTAAGATTATTTCATAATGCCCGCCAGTGGGTAGGCTAGTTTTTTGTGAAGTAGTAGACATATTTTGCTAACTGCACTATATTTACGTCAACCACCTATTTTTTATAGGAGACTCTGATTTTTAAGGAGTAAAGATGAGACTAAGCGTTATTATTGTTTTAATACTTGCGTTAGTGTGGGGTGTTTATAGCTGGAAATGGTACACCTGTGATATTAAAGGTTTTTGTGGTGTGGAAACGGTTGAAGCAGAAGATGTGGCTACTCCAGTTATTGTTGAGCCAGAGTCACTAGTAGCACCAGTACCCGTACTTGCTCCTGATATTGATGTCGATTCAGACGGCGATGGACTCACTGATAAAGAAGAAGAACGCTTGACAACTAACCCTAAAAGCATGGATTCAGATGGTGATGGTTTTTCTGACCGTAAAGAGATGGGTAGAAACCGCTTATTAGCAATAGATACTGATAATGATGGTGTTATTGATGCCTTAGATGATGACGATGATAATGACGGCCTATTAACAACAGTAGAAGCGTTGTTAGCAACAAGTGTTTATATAGCTGATAGCGATAATGATGGCTTGTCAGATAAGCATGAAGTTGGCAGTGATCAGCGTAACCCTATTGATTCAGATAATGATGGGCTTATCAATGCGGTTGATAATGATGATGACGATGATGGTATTTTAACTTTCGCCGAAAATTCTGATCCAAACTCAGATGGCAATCCAGAGGATGCTGTTGATACTGATAATGATGGTGTCGTTGATTATCTTGATGCTGATGTAGATAATAATGATAGTCTAGCCGATTCTGAAGAAGTAGCTGCGGACTATAGTAATGGCAATGGTGTGATTGATGTGCCAGAAGCAGTTGCTTATATTGCGCCTAAGCAAGTAGAAATTGTAGTTGAGAAAAATCAACAAGCTCGTATTCACTTCCCCTTTAACAATTCACAATCGCCAATTCTTTCAACTGAAACAGAAAGCTATTTTGCTAATTTAGTTGTGCAGCTTAAAGCTGGCAGTAGTGTGAAGCTAACGGGGCATACAGATGATGTAGGTGATCAAGCCACCAATCTTAAATTGGCGCTGGCGCGAGCTGAAATGATCCAAAGCTTATTAATTGAACGAGGTGCACCTGCTGAGAAAATAACGATTGATAGTAAGGGCGAATCACAACCATTGCAAAGTAATGATACTAAACTGGGTCGAGACACCAATCGCCGCGTTGAATTAACCATTACTAAAATAACACTTTTTTAAGTTTAATAAAGGATTGCAATATGTTTAATGATGTTACTACTGGCTATGATATGTCTGATGCGACATGGGAAATTATCATCATATTATTGGTTGCATTTATTTTGGGTTTTATTTTGCGCCATTTATTGGGTTGCAAATCAAAACCAGAACAGGAGGATGTTGCACCGCAAGCTTCGGTAACAACGGTTGTGCCTCTAGCATTAACTGAGCCAGAGAGCTTACAACGTGTTGAAGGTATTGGTTCTAAAATTGAAGGTTTATTACATGCAGGTGGTATATTAACTATAAGACAACTAGCAGCTGCTGAGTTTGATGTATTACAAAAAATATTGGATACGGCAGGTTCTAGATACACCATGCACAACCCTAAGTCATGGTCACCACAGGCGGAGTTAATTGCGGATGAAAATTGGGACGAATTGAAAAAATATCAAGATTTCTTGGTAGCGGGCAGAGAGCCTTAATAAATAAGCCGAGAATAATTAAGTCTTAGCCTTTTATTCGACGTAGTAACACATATACTGCCCCCGTCCCACCATCCTCAACGGGTGCAGAGCAAAAAGCCAAGACATTATCCTCTTGTTGTAACCAGCTATTGAGTTTGGTTTTTAACACGGGTTTTTGGTTTTTTGAACTCCAGCCTTTACCATGCACAATCCGCACACAGCGCAATTTATCTGTTTGGCACTCTTGAAGGTAGCTTGCTAATGCTTGATGGGCAATAGCAACGGTCATACCATGTAAGTCTAGCTCGGCTTCTATTGCGAGGTGTCCACTACGTAGGCGTGAAAATAAGCGATGTTGAATACCACTTCGGCGAAATGATAAAACTTCTTCACTGCCGATAGTGTGTGGCTCAAACTGATCAGAAAAACCACTCTTTAAGGCTTCATCTAATCGTTGTTGTCGAAATTTAGCTATTGGCAGTTTTGTGGAGGTGTTGTTATGATGGACTTTATCTTGCTCAAGCTTTTCTATGATACCTATTTCTTTTTGAAATAGCTTGATATCGGACTGCTCATGTTGTGATAATTTTTTCTTCATTGACGTATGGGAATTTCTAAAAGTAGCAGCACGATTTATGCATTCCTTAAATCACACTTCTATTTTAGGGATGCCCTTATTGTTTATTGAGACGATTAAACTCCCCCCAGTTAGGCTTGGGAGCTGGGGTTCGATTAACTTCTCGCATTATAGCGCTATCACTTAAATCTTGTTGATAGTCTAAATTAATTCCAAGAGGTAAGGAGTTTGCTTGGTTATTATAGCCGGCATCTTGCTGCTGTTGAATTATTTTTTTTATTTGATCAACCTGAGTTTCTAATTCGCTGATCTGTTGTTTCATCTGCTGGTTTTGTTGTTGTATTTCAACCAGCTCATTTGAATCTTCAGCTGTAATGTTGTTAGGAAGAACATCAGTGTCTATTTCAACCTGCTCTTCATCTTCACTTGAACTGGGCGCTGCTAACCCCATTTGTTCCGCCATGGACGTAGAACTATCACCATCAATTAGGGCATCATCCGCTACGAGCTTGTCAGGATCTTCTGGCTCCATTGTTTCTGCATCTTGCTCATTTGTGGCAGCAAAAAAATAATAACCGCCCCCTGCTACAATAAATAATAAAATAACCCCAGCGATGATTAAAAATAGTTTTGATTTTAGAAAGCTTGTTTTTGGTTGGTTCTCTTCGGAGTTTTCAATGCTCCCATCCTCTTCATTTATATCTACATCATTGTCAGCCATTAGTGTATTTTCCTACTGTTCATTACTCTCTTTATCGGTCGACAAGAAAAAAACATGATTATATACCC
>CAYTAM010000007.1:0-1809 GCA_964435685.1 uncultured Methylophaga sp.
ATCCATGGACATAAAGGACTAGTCATTACCTGCACATTGCGCCTTGCCCTGACTTCCTATTTTTGCCCTAAATCTTCACACATTGAATGAACACGGGTATAGAGGGTTGTTTATGATACTGAAAAGTAGTATCATTTAAATGTGGGTATCCATATGAACAGTAAGCAACAAAAAACATTTGAAAGCTTGTTAGTGAACCCCGTTAAGAAAAATATTAAGTGGACCGATGTTGCTAAGCTGATTATCGCAGTAGGAGGAGAGGTTAAACAAGGTGATGGATCGAGAATACGAATTGTTTTTGATGATTATTCACTCAATATTCATTCACCTCATCCGCAGAAAGAGTTAGAACCCTATCAAATACGTGCTATTCGAACGTTGTTTGTAGAGCAAGGTATAGAATTATGAAATATAAAGGCTATGAAGCTGTAATTCGTTATAGTGATGAAGATGAAACTTTTGTTGGTGAAGTCATTAACACACAAGATATTTTGGTCTTTGATGGTAGTGATGTTGCCGAAGTAGAAAAATCATTTCATGCGGTTGTTGATGAGTATATTGAAGACTGCAAACTGGAAGGAAAAGAAGCGGTTAAATCATTCTCTGGTCAATTTGTGATGCGGGTTAAACCTGACTTACACCGCGCACTGTTTATTCAAGCAAAGCAGGCAGGTTTAAGTTTAAATGCTTTTGTGAATCAAAAGTTAAGCAGTAGTGCTTTGCAGAATAATCAATTTAAAAGCTAAGAGGATTTAAAGTTGGAATTAGGTGCAACAATGCAGAGGATCAAAGAACTTCGGGGTCGTAGTGACGATCTTAGGGGGTATCTTTGACTATGATATTAAGGCTGAACAATTAGTAGAAGTGACACGAGAGTTAGAATCATCGACAGTGTGGGATGATCCTGAACGAGCTCAACAGCTCGGTAAAGAACGGGTTAGTTTAGAGCGTATTGTCACCACTTTATCCAACCATAGTGAAACTTTAGATGATGCTAAAGTTCTGCTTGAAATGGCGGTGGAAGAGCAAGACCAAGAGACATTTGATGCGGTGCAATCTGATCTGGAAGAATTAGCAACAGCATTAGAAAAACTTGAATTCCAGCGCATGTTTTCAGGCAAGATGGATGCAAATAATGCTTATCTTGATATTCAGTCTGGTTCGGGTGGAACAGAAGCACAAGATTGGGCCAATATGGTGCTGCGTATGTATTTACGTTGGGGTGAGGCACAAGGCTTTAAGGTTGATTTAGTTGAAGCATCATCGGGCGAAGTGGCAGGCATTAAAAGTGCAACGATTCATTTTGAAGGCGACTATGCCTTTGGTTTATTGCGCACTGAAACGGGAGTGCATCGATTAGTGCGAAAATCGCCATTTGATTCTAATTCAAAACGTCATACCTCATTTTGCAGTGTGTTTGTGTACCCTGAAGTAAATGATGATATTGATATAGAGATCAATAAAGCAGACTTACGTGTTGATACTTATCGTGCCAGTGGTGCCGGTGGCCAGCATATCAATAAAACCGATTCTGCGGTGCGTATCACCCATTTACCCACTAATACAGTGGTGCAATGCCAATCACAACGATCTCAACATAAAAATAGAGATACCGCGATGAGTTTGTTGAAAGCGAAGTTATATGAGTTAGAATTGCTTAAACAAAATGAAGAAAAGCAATTAGCTGAAGATGGTAAAGCGGATATTGGTTGGGGCAGTCAAATTCGTTCTTATGTTTTAGATCAATCACGCATTAAAGATTTACGCACTAATGTTGAAACAGGTAATACCCAAGCTGTTTTAGATGGC
>CAYTAM010000007.1:1909-9436 GCA_964435685.1 uncultured Methylophaga sp.
GTTACGGGAGAAGGGTAATGCCTTTCCGAATGATTTTCGTCGTGATGTGATGAATGCTGAATTGGCAGTTGAATATGAAAACAGCTCAGCAGAACAATTAAAAGAGTTGCCCCGCCGCGTCAAAATTGCAGGTCGTTTAATGACCAAACGGGTGATGGGTAAAGCCAGTTTTGCTAATATCCGTGATATGTCGGGCAATATGCAGCTTTATGTGAAGCGTGATGATTTGGATGAAGGCGTATATGCTGATTTTAAACGCTGGGATCTAGGCGATATTATTGCGGCGGAAGGGGTGATGTTTCGTACTCAAAAAGGTGAATTATCTGTAATGGTCGATGATATTCGATTATTAACAAAATCATTACGTCCTTTGCCAGAAAAATTCCATGGCTTATCCGATCAAGAAACACGTTATCGTCAACGTTATGTTGATTTGATTATGAATGAAGTAAGCCGTGAAACCTTTATTATTCGCACCAAAGTCATTGATGGTATTCGCCGATTTTTGATGGCAAGAAACTATTTAGAAGTCGAAACACCGATGATGCATGTGATCCCGGGTGGAGCAACAGCTAGACCGTTTACCACGCATCATAATGCATTAGATATGCCTTTGTTTCTGCGTGTTGCACCCGAATTATATCTGAAGCGGTTGGTTGTGGGAGGTTTTGAACGCGTATTCGAAATCAATCGCAATTTCCGCAATGAAGGTTTATCAACGCGCCATAACCCAGAATTTACCATGGTTGAATTTTATCAAGCCTATGCAGACTATAATGACTTGATGGATCTAACAGAAGAGATGTTGCGTACAGTGACCCAAGATGTATTGGGTACTTCTCAAGTGCATTATCAAGGTACGGACTTAGATTTTGCTAAACCTTTTCATCGGATGACCATTATTGAATCAATTTTACACTTTAATCCTGATATGACAGTTGAACAATTATCGACTTTAGAAGAAGCGACTAAGATTGCTACCGGGCTAGGTATTCCACTGAAAGAGAGTTATGGTTTGGGTAAGGTTCAAATTGAGATCTTTGAAAAAACAGTGGAACATCGTTTGATGGAGCCGACTTTTATTACTGCTTATCCAACTGAAGTATCACCATTAGCACGACGCAGTGATCATGATCCATTTGTCACAGATCGCTTTGAATTCTTCGTTGGTGGTCGCGAAATAGCTAATGGTTTCTCAGAGTTGAATGATGCTGAAGATCAAGCTGAACGTTTTCAAGCACAAGTTGCGGAAAAAGATGCGGGTGATTATGAAGCCATGCATTTTGATGATGACTATATTCGAGCGTTAGAATATGGAATGCCGCCGACAGCGGGTGAGGGCATTGGCATCGACCGGCTGGTTATGTTACTGACAGATTCCCCCTCAATTAGGGATGTATTACTATTTCCACATATGCGTCCTGAGTAGTATACTCATAATAATTTTTCAAAGAGCAGAAAGAGCTTAATTAACTTGAACTCTAGATAAGGAAAACTGCTAGCACTGTAATAAAATTCAGTATTAATATACTAGTCACTATCTGATAATACTATAAAGGATGGTGATTTTATGGGTTACCTTTCGGCTTCCCTTATCCAGGGTTCAGCTTAAGTAAGGACAGTAGGTTTTGATATTATGGCTCAAAATTCAAGGCAAAAAAGCCGGCGTAATATAGAACGTCGTAGTAAAGAAAATCGAAAAGTAAAGCATGCTTTCGGTAGCCCAGAATGGCTGGAACAAATAAAAAAACATTATTCAATGTGGCCGAAGCAAGATCGCCGAGCTCAGGATCGTCGCGATCAAGATCGCCGCTCTCAAGATCGTCGTACGGTAATTCGTGTTACTAACACATCGTCTAAGGATTTGGCTAAAAAAGGGATTGGCCTGTTAACTGATGAAGAGAAGCAAATGCTCCAAGAGTTAACTTCGGAGCCTCTGAATAAGCCACGGGCGAAATAGTTTGCGTCAAAAATGTTCCGTTTTTAAGGCGAAAAACTCAGGTAATAGCGGGCTATTGCCAAGTTTTGTTAACGTAGAAACTGGATGTTTTGGGCGTGAAATATGAGTTGATGACTTGTTCAGAGCTGCCCCAAGAAGGGCTAATATTATTCTCCAAATAATGCCAGTGCTTCCGCATATTCTTCGCTGTTTTCATCAAGATCATTGACATCCATTTCAATATCGATATTGAGTTTTTTAAATGATTGCACCTTTTCTAACACGCTGGGTTCCAGCGCTTTATCAGTATTAAAATAGCTTTGAATATTGGCAACTTGAACAATATCAACTAGATCAGCTTTAGTACCTGATTGCCTATCAAGATTATTATGCTCGGCAGCAACCGCAATAAATTCATCGGAAAATCGCCAGCTTTTTAAAATAGCTGCACCGATCCGTGGGTGTAACTCGTCAATTATGTTGTCTAATAAGGCTGAGTTTTGCAACAGGTTTGTTGTTTCTTCCGCCTTTATTAATATAGGCAGAGTACCAATATTGTGAATTAAGCCTGCTAACATCGCCTCGTCATTTTTTATTCCGGCTTGCTTTGATGCTAACATTTGGCTGATGGCTGAAACTTCGCGGCTATGTTCCCATAAGGCATGTAAGCGCTTATCTAAGCGATTAGATGTGGCTTGAAACATCTGCTCCATAACTAGGCTGGTTACTAGGTTACGCACCAGTGTTAAACCTAATCGCGAGACTGCCATCTGAATGGTTTCTGTTGGTATTCTGCCACGATAAAGTGCGCTATTTGCCACTTTTAATAGTCGTGTTGACAGCGCCGCATCGGTTATAATAATATCGGCTAAAGCGGCCGCAGTCACATCCGGCTCATCAACAACTTCACGTACTTTTAATGCAACTTCTGGCAGTGTGGGTAACATCAATGTGCCATTTTCAAGATCGGCTAAGATATCATCATAAAATGTTTGTTGTTCAGTCATCGCAAAGTTCTGTAAAATGGTTATAAATAAGATTATTCTCAGTTATTTTAATCGACTTGCCAACGGTTTTCTTTAATTTTTTTAACAAGTCCACGGTTTGATAGAAATTAAATGATTATTTTCGGTAAACATAGTTAAAATTATATGTTTGAGCATATTTAAAGCAATACCCAATAATAAAAGGTGTCCTTTTTGAACGACGATTTTCCAAGAATTAAACGTCTACCTCCGTATGTATTCAATATAGTCAATGATTTGAAGGCAGAGGCGCGCGCGCGCGGAGAGGATATTATTGACTTTGGCATGGGCAATCCCGACAAGCCTGCTCCCCAGCATATCATTGATAAATTGACCGAAGCTGCGCAAAGACCAGATACGCATCGCTATTCTATGTCGCGTGGGATCCCCCGTTTGCGCAAAGCGATTACAAATTGGTACAAACGAAGATTTGATGTTGAATTAGATGCTGAAATAGAAACCATTGTTACCATCGGTTCAAAAGAGGGCATAGCCCACTTAGCTCTAGCCACAGTGGGTCCGGGTGATGCTATTTTAGTCCCTAATCCTGCTTATCCTATTCATCCCTATGGTTTTGTTATTTCTGGGGCTGATATTCGACATGTACCGTTGGTTGAAGGCGGCGATTTCTTTGCCGAATTAGAAAAATCAGTAAAAGATTCATGGCCAAAACCCAAAATGTTAGTGCTGAATTTCCCGGGAAATCCTACCACGCAATGCGTTGATCTTGAGTTTTTCGAGCGTGTTATCGCCTTTGCTAAAGAACATGAAATTTGGGTTGTGCATGATTTAGCCTATGGTGAGATCGTGTTTGATGGTTATAAAGCGCCGTCAATCTTACAAGTGCCCGGTGCTAAAGATGTGGCGGTAGAATTTTATACCCTATCAAAAACCTACAATATGCCAGGTTGGCGTGTAGGTTTTATGTCAGGTAATAAAACATTGGTGGCTGCTTTAGCCCGAATGAAGTCTTATTTGGATTACGGCATGTTTACGCCGATCCAAGTGGCAGCAATTGCCGCACTTGATGGTCCACAAGATTGTGTTGATGAAATTGTTGAAACATATAAAAATCGTCGCGATGTATTATGTGATGGTTTGAACGCAATAGGTTGGCAGGTTGAAAAACCTAAAGCAACCATGTTTGTTTGGGCAAAAATTCCAGAAAAATATCGTGAAATGGGTTCCTTAGAATTTACTAAAAAATTATTACAACAAGCAAAAGTGGCGGTTTCACCCGGCATTGGTTTTGGTGAATATGGCGATGACCATGTCCGCTTTGGTTTAATTGAAAATGAACATAGAACACGTCAGGCGATCCGTGGGATCCGTGATATGTTTAGAAAGGGGTGAAAGAAGTGCAATCAGTAAAAATAGGTGTTCTAGGTTTGGGCACAGTGGGCAGTGGCACAGTGAATGTGCTACGCCGTAATTTAACAGAAATAACACGCCGTGCAGGGCGAGATATTGAAATAACGCGTGCTGCGGTGCGTAGTTTTGATACCACGATAGAATGTGATACTACGGGTATAGCACTGACCACGGATGCACACGATATTGTATGTGATCCAAGCATTCAAATCGTGGTTGAATTAATTGGTGGAACCGGTATTGCCCGTGATTTGGTAGCAGAAGCCCTCGCTAATGGTAAGCATGTTGTTACCGCTAATAAAGCCCTGATTGCTCTGCACGGCAATGAACTGTTTGCTAAGGCTCAACAAAAAGGCGTAACCATTGCTTTTGAAGCAGCCGTTGCTGGCGGTATTCCCATTATTAAAGCAATGCGTGAAGGTTTGGCGGCCAATAGTATTGAATGGTTAGCGGGTATTATCAATGGCACCGGTAACTTTATCCTGACCGAAATGCGCGACAAAGAGCGTGATTTTGCTGATGTATTAACCGAAGCACAAGCCTTGGGTTATGCCGAAGCTGATCCCACCTTTGATGTTGAAGGGATTGATGCGGCGCACAAGCTAACCATTATGGCTTCAATCGCATTTGGGATCCCGTTGCAATTTGATAAAGCCTACACCGAAGGCATTAGTAAAATATCGCAACAAGATGTCAAATATGCATCGGAATTAGGTTACCGCATTAAACATTTGGGCATTAGCAAAAAAACAGAGCAAGGCATTGAACTACGCGTTCATCCCACCTTAATTCCTCATCGTCGCTTGATTGCTAATGTTGACGGTGTGATGAATGCTATTTTAGTTCAAGGGGATGCGGTTGGGCCAACACTTTATTATGGTGCGGGTGCGGGTTCTGATGCGACTGCATCAGCTGTCGTGGCGGATATTATTGATATTGTGCGTGCTTTAACAACCGATCCTGAAAATCGTGTGCCACATTTGGCATTCCAAGCTGATGCGTTAGTTGATACCCCTATTTTGCCGATGTCGGAAGTGGTAACATCGTATTATTTACGCATTCATACCGAAGATAAAACAGGTGTGCTGGCTGATATTACGCGGATCTTGAGCGAGCAACAAATCAGCATTGAAGCTATCTTGCAAAAAGAGCCAGAGCAACAAGATGGCATTGTGCCGGTTATTATGTTGACCCACCACGTTATTGAAAAAAATATGAATGCTGCCATTTCACACATTGAAGCATTGACTAGTGTTAAAGATTCAGTAATGCGGATCCGCATGGAGTCTTTAGGATAAATAAATACGTCATCCCCGAGAACTTTTATCGGGGATGACGATGAAAACAAAAGGAAAATAAAATGCCATTCCGACCACATTACACCGGCCTAATCGAAAATTATCGCGCTCGCTTACCCGTGAGCACTGATACAAAATTAATTAGCCTAGGTGAAGGTAACACACCACTACTTAAGCTCAATAATATTCCAACAGTATTAGGAAAAGATATTGAAATCTATGTTAAATATGAAGGCTTAAACCCAACAGGATCATTTAAAGATCGCGGCATGACTATGGCGGTGACCAAAGCAGTTGAAGAAGGTAGCAAAGCCATTATTTGTGCGTCAACGGGAAATACCTCTGCATCAGCCGCCGCCTACGCCGCCCGTGCTGGTATTGCCGCATTTGTATTGATTCCTGAAGGTAAAATCGCACTTGGTAAATTAGCGCAAGGCATGATGCACGGTGCTACGGTGATTCAAATCAAAGGTAACTTTGATAAAGGCATGCAATTGGTTAAAGAAGTCGCCGAACACGCGCCTGTTACCATTGTCAACTCAATCAACCCTTATCGCCTACAAGGTCAAAAAACAGCCGCATTTGAGATTGCTGAAGAATTATCACGCGCGCCCGATTTTCATTGTTTACCCGTGGGTAATGCCGGCAATATTACGGCGCACTGGATGGGATATAGTGAATACTTTGATGAGGGTATTATTAAACAGCGCCCTAAAATGGTCGGTTATCAAGCTGATGGTAGTGCACCGTTTATGCGTGGTGAAATGGTTGATAATCCTGAAACAGTGGCAACCGCTATTCGTATTGGTCACCCACAAAGTTGGGATAAAGCGTGGAAGGTTAAAGAAGAGTCTCAAGGCTGGTTTGATGAATGCACGGATAACCAAATCCTTGCTGCACAAAAATTATTGGCCGTGCATGAAGGTATTTTCTGTGAACCGGCTTCGGCAACATCACTAGCCGGTGCAATTAATGATATTAATAGTGGTAAGATCCCTGAAGGTAGTATGATTGTATGTACACTGACAGGACATGGCTTAAAAGATCCAGATACAGCAATAAAACAAAGCACATCGCCTATGTTAACGGTTGATGCCACCTTAGATGCAGTTCGTGATGCAATCTTGAATAATATGGCTGATTAGAAATACTATTTAACCCGAGTTCTGGATAAGAAAAATAGTTTAAGCACTTTGTCATTGATCCTTCGGTTACTGCGTTTCCTTAGGATTGTTAGCTGGAATCTAGTATTTAGAACGAAGATCCCGGCTAAAAGCCTACCGGGATGACGAAAAATAAGCTAAATTCTCTTATCCAGAATGTAGGAATTATCAACTAAAGAGAAAATAAATGACAGAAGATGCACCTAACCCCAGTGAACAGGAAATAAAGGCAGCGAAGCTACCTCACGATATTTTCTTAAGCAACTTAATTATGAATCATATTTTATTGTTCACTGCTATTGCTGCATTTGGCGGCAAATATATTCAGCTACTGGTATTAATCCCGTTATTTTCTTTTATAGCATTAGGCTTTACATTTTATAAGGCGCGTAAAGTAAAACGAGAAGACAGTGAGTTTGTCTATGTACATTGGCAAATTGCACGCCGTTGGAGTGTATTGTTCAGTGGTGTATTGGCGTTATTATGCACGGTTTCTTTATTAGGTTGGCTGGGTCAGCAATACGGCAATATGATGAAAGAAATGGTGTATGCCCTTATTGGTGGTTTAGGGATTTTTCCTACATTGATGTCGGTATTAGTGTTAGTCATCATTGAATCTGATTCCTTACACCATGCCCGTATAGGGACGTATCCTAAAGGTGCTAGCAAACGCTTTTTGGGCGATGAAAATTAGTCTAGCAAGCCAATAATAGGATCGGCTCGCTAGGTTC
>CAYTAM010000007.1:9536-18418 GCA_964435685.1 uncultured Methylophaga sp.
GGGAGCCGCAACAGGTACAGGATCTGAGTCATCATCGTCAATATCGGCCCAACCTGCACTGACTTGAACGCTTTTTTGTAAGAAATCCCAGCCCACTAAAACAGCGGCATCATCAAATGCATAACCAGCACTCAGATCAAGACCAAATTTATTTGTAGCCATTGGATAATAAGTTGCACCGATAGCGGCAACAGCTTGATCCTCTTCATCATCTGATAGAACCTTAATGCTTAGACCTACACCGCCACCACCGAAAGAATAACTTATGCCAACAAAAGCGGCAGGATCTGCTTGAGCGGTAATAATCCAACTAATAACAACGGTAGTAGTTTCATGTTTTTTTCCTTATTTAGGAAAGATTTGTGACGTAAGTCTACTTTTGATACTACACTACCATATTAATATTCTATTTCATAGCCCCAATATTTGATTATACGGTTATTAATTGCTTATTGGATACGATATAATACCTTTTCTTGCCATTCACTTGACAGTTGTGGAATTTTGGCCGCCAGCCCCATTATTGCTTTGGAATCGACAAAGTGTTTGTCAAAATAGGCATTAAATAGGCTATGAATAGACAGTTGTTTTGGGTGTTGGTAAACACGTTTTATTGCACTATCGATATTGATTATGCCGGGTTGTAATACCCGAAAATAAATACCTGTAGCACCATGCTGTATAAACAGTTTGGGCATTCTATTCAGATCCAAAGCGATACCCAGTTTGAAACAGGGTACTCGTGGTTGTGTTATTTCTAAAGTACAATCGCCGATCCGCAGTTGATCACCGATACATAATTGAGCTTCATCTAAATTAGAGATCGTCAGGTTTTCACCAAATTGACCGAAACACAGTTCGGGTTTATTGATTGCTTTTCGCCAATAATCATAATGATTGGCAGAAAAAGCATACACCGCTTTGTGTTCACCGCCGTGGTTTTTTAAATCTGCTTGCTGATCGTTAGTGAGTCCTTGTGAGCTAACTAATACATCAGTATGAATTGGCTTTTTGAAAATTCCTGTTGAGACTACCTTATTGTTGTATTTAACATCAACAGCTAGTGATACGTTAATTGAAACTAATTTCAATTAACGTGGGATCACAGCATGGATAACATGGCTATGCTCAAAAAATACTATAAAATCAGCGTAGATCCATTTGGTAATAGGGGGATCGCCAATGGCGGCTGATTGTTGATCTGCGGTGCCAAATTTCTGCGCAACGGTTGCCATTGACATGCCACGCGTAGGCCGTAATACACCATCTGAACTATTGGGCACACTGTAAGTTGGCACAGTGAGTACTTCTGCCAGACTGATGGTGCTGGTACAAAGCAATGTCATACTAAGAATTAAAGTTAGTTTTTTCATCATAAAACTCCTTGATAACTAGGCGTTAGCATACTATTGGATCATGGATAACTCAACAGTTGTTGGTAGCTGAATAGTTACCAAGTTCTCATTATTATAAACAACGCACATTTAGCACGCCTTCAATGGCTACAATTTCGCTCTTAACAGACTCAGGTAATACAGTTTCAGTATCAATCAGCGTATAGGCTGCATCATGGAGCGATTTATTCAACATATCTACAATGTTGATATTAACCTGTGCAATGGCATTGGTGATTAAGCTTAGTACATGAGGAATATTTTCATGGGCAACAGTCAAACGAAAGTGATCGGCTTGTTTTGCCACTTTAATGGTTGGAAAGTTTACCGAATTACTAATATTACCGTTTTCTAAATAGTCTTTAATTTGTTCTGCTACCATAATGGCACAATTGTCTTCGGCTTCAGCAGTTGAAGCACCTAAATGGGGTAATGCAACCACTTTGGGGTGTTGTTTTAACAAATTGCTAGGGAAATCACAGATGTAAGCATTAACTTTACCGCTATCTAAAGCGGCAACCACAGCCTTATCATTGACGATACCGCTACGAGCAAAGTTTAAAATAGTGACGTTATCACGCATGTTTGCCAAACGATCGGCATTAATCATATTCTTAGTTGCTTCTATTAATGGCACATGGAAGGTGACAAAATCGCAATGTGTTAATAGATCATCAACACTGGAGGCTTGTTCAATTTCATGTGAAAGTTGCCATGCACCTTGTACAGTGATTTTAGGATCATAGCCAATAACACGCATGCCTAAAGCAATGGCAGTGTTAGCGATTTTGATACCAATCGCACCTAAACCAACTACACCTAATGTTTTACCTGGTAATTCAAAGCCGACAAAGTTCTTCTTGCCAGCTTCGACTTGTTTGCTGATTTCAGCATCATCACCTACTAACTGTTTGGCAAACTGCCATGCTTGGCAAATATTACGCGCGCTTAGCAACATGCCAGTTAAGACTAATTCTTGTACAGCATTGGAATTTGCACCGGGCGCATTAAATACAGGGATCCCTTTAGCTGTCATACTTTCAACAGGAATATTATTGACCCCCGCACCAGCACGACCAATGGCTTGTAATGTATCGGGTACAGCCCAATCATGCATTTTAAAGGATCGAACCAATACCGCATCAGGGTGTTGGATCTCTGATGCTATTTCATAGTTGTCACGTGGCAAACGATCTAAGCCTGTTACCGATATGTTATTTAGAGTGAGCACTTTAAACATGAGATTATCCTTAAAGTTAGTTATTTTTCGTTGCAAATTCTTTCATAAAGCTGATGAGTGTATCTACGCCTTCTTCTGGCATAGCGTTGTAAATACTGGCACGCATTCCACCGACACTACGGTGACCTTTAAGCGTTACTAATCCCGCTTGTTTGGCACCTGCTAAAAAGTCAGCATCTAAATCAGCATTATTTAAAGTAAATGTCACATTCATCCATGAGCGATATTGTGGGTTTACGGGATTTTTATAGAAACCAGCTGAACCATCAATGGCAGCATAAAGCTTTTCTGCTTTGCGTTGGTTGATAGCTGCCATGCCGACCAAGCCACCTAACGCTTTAAGCCATTGGAAAACTAAGCCGGCTAAATATAAGGCATAGGTGGGGGGGGTGTTATACATAGAATCGTTATCAGCCTGCACTTTATAATCAAACATGGTCGGTGTGCCATCTAATGTTTCACCAATCAAGTCATCGCGCACAATCACAATAGTTAAACCTGCTGGACCGATATTCTTTTGTGCACCTGCATAAATAAGTGCAAATTTTGATACATCGATAGGGCGAGATAAAATAGTAGACGATAAATCAACCACTAATGGCACATCCCCGGTATCAGGTATTTGATCAAACTCTACACCACCGATGGTTTCATTGGCGGTGTAGTGCACATAAGCGGCATCAGGGTTTAACTTCCACGTTGATTTATCTGGCACAGAGTTAAAACCATCATCTTCTGAACTAGCCACAATATTAACATCACAATAACGTTTAGCTTCACTAATGGCTTTTTTAGACCATTGCCCAGTATTGAAATAATCAGCTGTTGTTTTACCTCGCAACAAGTTCATAGGAATGCCTGCAAATTGCGATGATGCGCCACCTTGCAAGAACAAAACTTTATAGTTGTCAGGGATCGCCATCACCTCACGAAGATCAGCTTCAGCTTTATTGGCGATAGATAAAAACTCTTTGCCACGATGACTCATTTCCATGGTGTTCATACCCGTGCCGTTCCAATTTAGGAATTCTTGTTGAGCACGTTCTAAAACGGCTTCAGGAATCATGGCGGGACCAGCACTAAAATTGTAGAGGCGTGACATTGAAAAGAGTCCTTATAGAAAGTAGGTGAGTAAACAGTCAAGTATAACAAAAAGAAACTGAAGTTTTGTAAGAAATTTAGTAGTGGAATTGGGTCGATAATGAATTTTAGTTCGGTAAGAATAACTCAACTAAAGTGTTGAGGTAACGGTGTCCTTTTTCTGTTGGGCATATTTTGTAAATATCGTGCGTGATTAACCCTTGTTGTTCTGCTTGCTGTAGCGCTTTATTAATATGTGAGATTGGTAAGCCTGCATGTTGATAAAACAGTGAAGTAGGGAAGCCATCTGTTAGCCTTAATGCGTTCAGCATAAATTCAAAACCGAGCTCAGTTTCGGCAATCATTTCTTGCGTTAAGATTATATCGGCTGTGCCAGCAGTATCAATATAGCGTTGCGGTTGTTTTTGTTTTGAACGGCGGGTGATGCTTTGTTTAGCTGCATCGCTTATTTTGCCGTGCGCGCCTGCACCAATACCAAGGTAATCACCAAAATGCCAATAGTTTAGATTGTGCCGGCAAGCATAAAAGGGGACGCTACCCTTTAATTCTTCTCTAGGAGTTGAGCCAATCGACTGCTTACCAATTAAAGGGTAGCGTCCCCTTTTAGAGTAGGCCGATACTTCATATTGTTGATAATCCGCATCGGCTAAGCGCTGCTGATTTGCTATTTGCCAATCTATTATTGGATCTTCATCGGGCAAAGTAGGTGGTTGTTGGTAAAATAAGGTATTGGGTTCAAGTGTTAGTTGATAATAAGATATATGGCTTGGTTCAAGCGCAATCGCTGTAGCTATATCATTACGAGCCGTTTTTTCAGTTTGATGCGGTAGACCAAACATTAGATCTAAATTGAAGTTTTCAAAGCCGACTTTATGGGCAGTTTCAATGGCTTTTATGGCTTGTTTACTGTCGTGGATCCTACCTAATGCAGTCAAAGACTGATTATTAAAACTCTGTATACCAATCGATAAACGGTTAATGCCTAGATCTAAATAATCAGCAAAACGTTGTGCTTCAAAGGTTCCGGGATTGGCTTCCAATGTTATTTCCAGCTGTGAGCTTAATGGTAATAAAGCGCGTATTGAAGAAAATAGTCGCTCGTAAGCTTCAGCTGAAAGCAGGCTAGGTGTGCCGCCGCCAATAAAGATAGTTTGAACGGTGCGTCCCCAAACGAAGGGTAGTTCTTGCTCTAAATCTCGAATAAGCGCATCTATGTAGGCTTGTTCAGGAATGTCTTTAGGTGAACGATGCGAGTTAAAATCACAGTAAGAACATTTTTTGACACACCAAGGCACATGAATATACAAGCTCAGCGGCGGCAGTGCTTTGAAGTCAAGCATTGCCATTGTCGCTTGGCAATAAAACAGATCTATCGATAAGCGTGTGCTCAGCTTGACGGGGTAAGATCTTGAGAATAATGGGGCTAAGATTAATCATTTTCAGGCTTCCAGCCTTTTTTCCATATTTTTAATGGCACAATATGCGGCAGCTCGCCGTTAGCTTCAAACCATGAATCAACGGCATAACGCTGCTGTGACTGTATGTCGATAACTGTTGCGGTATTGTGGGGAATAATAATACCACCACGTGAGGTACGTGATGCTTGTTGGTGAAATTTTAATAGGCCAGCATTTGCTAGCATACGTAAATAAACAGTGGTATTAGTCGCCTCATCAATACAGTCTAACTGTCCTTTTCTGCCCATAGTGAGTGAGTTTTCTGCTTGATCTTTATAGGTGCCTGATTGTTCGCCACTATAAATTTCTAATAGAGAAATAGCTAACTTTATTTGTTCACGTTCTTGAATAGCACCATTAGCAATGGGTAGAAAAATAGATTCAATAGAAGTCCATTGCTGATCGTTTAGGCTGATAAAAGCAAATTCAGCACAACCATTATTGTGGCAAATTGAATAGTTGTCAGGAGTGGGTTCACCAATGAAGGGGGTGCTGACATAATCGGTTAGCCTGCTGAAAGTATCTATTTTTCTAATGGGATCGATGGGGCGTTGGACACTAGGTGTTATGCAAGCATTGAGTAATAAAACGCATAAAAAAATAATGAACTTTTGCAAAATAATTATTTTATTGCTGACGAAAAGCAGTCATAAATTGACGAATAGCTTTGCCTCGATGACTAATGGCGTGTTTCTCACCTGCAGTTAATTGTGCGGCGCTGCATTCCATATCGGGTACCCAAAAAATAGGATCATAGCCAAAACCGCCATTACCAATAGGTGATTGTAAAATACGACCTTGCCAATCAGCTTGGCAAATGAGTGGTGTTGGATCTTTAGAATGACGCATCATTACCAATAAACATTGATAGCGGGCATTACGTTCATTATCAGGCACATTTTCCAGTGCTGCCAATAGGGCGTTTAAATTATCTTGATCACTGGCATCATTGCCCGCGTAACGTGCAGAATAAATGCCTGGTGCGCCGTATAAATAATCTACCTCAATACCTGAATCATCAGCAATGGCGGGCAAGCCAGTATGTTGAGCCGCATTGCGTGCTTTGATAATGGCATTTTCGACAAATGTTAGTCCTGTTTCTTCAGCTGCAGGCACATCAAACTTAGATTGAGGAATGACTTCAATATCCATCGGGGCAAAAAGCTTGGCAAATTCACCTAGCTTGCCCTCGTTGCCACTGGCTAGAACAATTTTATTCATTAGGCTTCTAGTGATTCACGCTGTTTGATAATTAAGTCAGCAATACCTTCACCAGCTATAGCCAGCATTGCCTGTAGTTCTTCCGGCCGAAAGGCATGACCCTCAGCTGTGCCTTGAATTTCAATATAAGCACCGGCTTCATTCATTACTATGTTCATATCGGTTTCAGCATTTGAATCTTCGGCGTAATCTAAATCAAGCACGGCTTCGCCATTGTAGATCCCTACCGAGATGGCGGCGACTTGACCTAATAATGGGCTTTTCTTGATTTTTTTGCTGACAATCAAGCTATTAATAGCATCGGTTAAAGCAATAAAAGCACCGGTGATAGCTGCGGTACGAGTTCCACCATCTGCTTGAATGACATCACAATCAATAGTAATACTGCGTTCACCCAATGCTTTTAAATCAATAGCCGCGCGTAATGAGCGACCGATTAAGCGCTGAATTTCCATAGTACGACCACTTTGTTTGCCGCGAGCGGCTTCACGAGCCATGCGCGAACCCGTTGAGCGTGGCAACATGCCATATTCTGCTGTGACCCAACCTTCGCCTTTGCCGCGCAAAAACTGTGGAATGCGCTCTTCTACAGATGCAGTACACAATACTTTGGTATCACCCATTTCGATTAACACTGAACCTTCAGCGTGTTTAGTGTAGTTACGAGTAATAGTAACTTGGCGTAATTCATTGTTTTGACGACCGCTTGGGCGCATAGGAGTATCCTTAAGATTTCAAAATAATGGGCTTATTATACCTGTAATCAATACTCCGTCACTCCCGCATGTTGTTAGCGGGAGTCTAATAACATCGACTATATAGATTGCCGATACAAGAACTCGACAATGACCAATGACTAATTTGAATGATAAGATATCAATATATTAATAATATTGAGTATAAATTGTGATACGAAGCATGACCGGATTTGCTCGCCAAGAGCGACAAACAGAGCAAGGTGACTTAACGTGGGAGATCCGCAGTGTTAATCATCGCTACCTTGAAACATCGTTACGTTTAGAAGAACGATTCCGTCCTTTAGAGATGAAAATAAAGAAACTATTTTCAGCTAGATTAGGACGTGGAAAAATAGATGCAAGCTTGCGCTATAAATTGCCTGAACATCAGCAATCTTCATTACATATTGATCAAACACTAGCTCAATCAGTGATTTCGCATTGTGATGAATTAGCTAAGCATACAGCACACCCTGCACCCATTGAAATGCTTAAAGTAATGCAATGGCCAGGCGTGTTGCAGGCTGAAAGTTTAGATCAAGATGCATTGAATAAATCAGTGATGACAGCATTAGAAAATGCCATTGATGAGTTGATTGTGACACGTGAGACCGAGGGCGCGGCATTACAACAAATGATTGAACAACGCTGCATGGAGATTAATAATATCGCCATTGATGTGCATGTGCGTATGCCAGAAATTATGCAACAACAGCGTGAGCGATTGGCTGGGCGCGTGGCAGAGATGCACGTTAATCTTGACCCAGAGCGACTAGAACAAGAAATGGTGATGTTGGCACAAAAAAGTGATGTGGCCGAAGAGTTAGATCGCTTGCAAAGTCATATTGTAGAAGTGCAAAATGTATTGCAACGGGATGAACCGACAGGTCGACGTTTAGATTTCTTAATGCAAGAGCTTAATCGTGAAGCTAATACACTAGCTTCAAAATCTATCAATACCGAAACTACACGCCATTCAGTTGATTTAAAAGTATTGATTGAACAAATGCGCGAACAAATTCAAAATATAGAATGATGTTTCAGCTTGTTTAAGAATGTTAAAAAGTACTTAAAATCCGCTAGCTTAGCGGATTTTTCTGTTTCAGGGTGTTTACTAATAATGCACTTTGTTTCACAATAGTGGTGACATAAATGGTGACATGATTTTTAAAAATGACAAATTTAGGCTCAAAAATACAAATCATGTCACCACTTTCTCTGTAACTTGTTGAGAGTAAAAGAGAAATGAACGACAAAAAAGTTAAGTCATTGATTAAGCAGGGAGAGCATGGCCGTTATGCTGTGGGCAATGGTCTCTATCTTAGGATCGCTAATCAAAATATTGGTTACTGGATTGTCAGATATACGATTCATAAAAAAGACGTGAAGTAACAATAGGCAAATATCCTGAACTATCATTAGCGGCTGCCAGTCTGAAAACGGCTCATATCAATTTAGGTGTGAAAAACAATATTGACCCTATTGCTGAAAGAAATAGGGGATACAATCAATTCTTGGAAACTGTTGATCAACTTGCTGAGGATTGGCTAAAAGAATGCGACAAACGATTGAAGCATTCTAATATTCCAAGACTGGTGTATCAAAAGGACATTTCACCTGTTATTGGCGAATTAACCATTGAACAAGTTAATCCTAGGAGCTTGTCCGAGAATAGAGATCTACTGCGGAAAAGCTGAATTTGACCAGATTATTCCATTATTTTCGTTAAATA